>JBDHSR010000005.1:0-33084 GCA_039808305.1 Gemmobacter sp.
TCGTGGAGACCGGCTCCCATGCCGACCTGCTGGCGCGGCAGGGCGCCTATGCGAGGCTGGCGGCGTAAGCGCGGAAATCCGGTTTGAAAGAGCCGTCCGGTAAGCGACAGGTATTTCAATCGGATGTGTGGTGCCTGGGACTTATGGCCCGATGCAACACAGCCAGCTTGCCATGCGCGCCACTTTCGACGGTCTCCATGGCGAAGGCCATCGCCTTCGCCACCGCGCGTCAGTTCAGCCAGACCGGCCGGGGACCCAAGTCCCCGGCCAGCGCCCGCCCCGCCATCGGCGGGCGCTTCCGCGCCCACCGGGGCAGGCGCCGGCCTCCCGTCAGCGCGCGCGATCCCCGTTTCGGGGTGTCACCGTCGCGCGACGGGCGGGGCGAGGCGGTGCCTCGCCCGTCTCCGCCCGTCCAGCCGTCCCAATACCCGCGCGCCCTCCCGATGCCGGATAAAGCCGGGGCCTCGGTTGTAGCCTCAACCGCGCACAAGCCGGGCGAGGCAGCGCCTCGCCCATTTCCGCCCGACCAGCCGTCCCAATACCCGCGCGTCCTCCCGATGCCGGATAAAGCCGGAGCCTCGGTTGTGGCCTCAACCGATCCGTCCTAGATTGGCCGCCAAGTATCGGAGACATAGCATGGACCTGCCCTTCGACGGCGCGATCAGCCGCTATTTCAAGGAAGAGGCGCCCAAGGCGGTGCGCAAGGCCATCGAGGGCGCCGGCAAGGACGACATCCTGTCGAAGGGCTACGCCTATCGCAGCCAGATCGGCAAGAAGGAATACGAGGCCGCGATGGAGGTGCTGCAAATCCAGCTGGTGCGGATGCAGGCCGATCTCAAGGCCACCGGCAAGCGGATGATCGTGGTCTTCGAAGGCCGCGACGCCGCCGGCAAGGGCGGCACCATCGGCGCGCTGACCCAGAACCTCAACCCGCGCGGCGCGCAGGTGGTGGCGCTGTCGAAACCCTCGGACCGCGAGGCGTCGCAATGGTATTTCCAGCGCTATGTCGACTGGTTCCCCGCCGCCGGCGAGATGGCGATCTTCGACCGCAGCTGGTACAATCGCGGCGTGGTGGAGCCGGTCTTCGGCTTCTGCACCCAGAACCAGAAGGACGCCTTCTTCCGCCAGCTTCCCGATTTCGAGGAGATGATCGTGCAGGAGGGCATCACCTTCCTGAAATTCTGGCTGGATGTGAGCCGCCCCGAACAGCTCCGCCGGATGCTGGCGCGCGAGCGCGATCCGCTGAAGCAATGGAAGCTCTCCCCCATCGACGTGGAGGGGCTGACGAAATGGGACGCCTATTGCGAGGCGATCGCCGAGACGCTCGACCGCAGCCACCGCCCCGCCGCGCCCTGGACGGTGATCCGCTCCGACGACAAGCGGCGGGCGCGGATCGCGGCGATCCAGACCATCCTCCAGGCGGTGGAGTTCAAGGGCAAGGACCGCGCCGCCATCGGCCGGCCCGACCCGCTGATCTGCGGCGGGCCGGAACTCTGGTCCGACGGGGACGATGACTAAGCGCGGCTATCACCACGGCAACCTGCGGCAGGCGCTGGTCGAGGCGGCGCTCGGGCTGATCGCCGAGAAGGGGCCGCAGGGCTTCACGCTGTCGGAGGCGGCGAAGGCGGCGGATGTGACGCCGGCCGCCGTCTATCGCCATTTCGCCGGCCGCGACGAGCTGCTGGCCGAGGTGGCGCGCCAGGGCTACGGGATTTTCGCCGCGCTGATGGAATACGCCTTCGACGAGGGGCGCCCCTCGGCGCTCGCCGCCTTCGAGGCGACGGGGCGGGCCTATCTCGCCTTCGCGCGGAAATATCCGGGCCATTACATGGCGATGTTCGAAAGCGGGCTGAGCCCGCAGGCCTGGCCGGATCTGGCGCCGGTCGCCGCCAAGGCGCGCGGCGTGCTGGAACGCGCGGCGGACGGGCTGTCGCGCCATCTGCCCGAGGGGCGGCGGCCGCCGGGCAGCATGGTCTCGGCCCATGTCTGGGCGATGAGCCATGGCGTGGTGGAGCTCTACATGCGCGGCGGCGCCAGCAGCCCCTTCCCACCCGAGGACCTGCTGGAGGCCGGCATCGGCATCTACCTGCGCGGGTTGGGCCTCCTGCCGCCGGATCGGTAGGGGGCGGGCCGGCTTCCCGCGCTGCCGATGCGGGAAAGCGCGGCACGCGTCTTTGCCATCCCGCTCTTCCTCCCTCGACTCTTTCTCGCCACCCCACGCCACAGAGGGCAGAGCCCGACCGCCGGGTGGGCGCTGCTCCGGTAGTGGTCTGCGCTTTATGGTGCCGCTCCGCCTAACCCCAATCATCGCGCCAGCGTCACCGAAGCGCCCGCCCGAGGGGGCGGTCGGGCGCTGCCCGGCGGCACTGCGTGCCTTGATTCCGGGCAAGGCGCAGGCTCACACGGAAAACCACCGTGAGGCATTTCCTGTCCACCTCTCCCAGAGCCCGCCATCCTGCCCCAGATGCAAGCGATCAGCTTCGACAGGATAGAGCCGAACGGTCGGCAAAACCCTAACCGAAAAGCGGGCGGTCGAGATCGGCGAGACGGGACAGCCAGCGCCGCCGGGCGCCCTGCTCCTCCGCCGGCAGCCGGGCCAGCGCGGCCAGTGCCTGATGCCGCTGGAAGGCCAGCGCGACCCGCGGATCGGTCTCCGCCGCCGCCCGGCCAAGCCAGCCCTCCAGCAGCGGCCCCGCCAGAGCCTCGGGCGGCGTGTCGAGCCGCACCGCCACCTCGATCAGCAGCGACAGCAGGTCGCGCAGCGCGATGTCGGGCCGGTCGTTCTCGAAATCCAGCCCCCAGACCATGCCGGAGGGCGCGAGGATCAGGTTGCCGGGATGCAGGTCGCGATGGGTGACCGTCCGCGCCATCGGCAGGCCCTGCGCGGCGCGCAGGGTGCGCGCGGCTTCCGGTAGCCGGTCGGCCAAGGGGCCGCCCGCCAGCAGCCGCTCCAGCCAGCGCGCCTCGGCCGCGCCATCGAACGGCGCCACGGCAAGGCTGGTGGCATGGAAGGCGCCGATCCAGCGCCCGGCGCGGCGCAGGAGGTCGCAGGCCCGCTCCGGCGCCGCCTCCAGACAGGCGGCGAGAGTCCGGCCCGGCGCCTCGGCCATCAGCAGGACTGGGCCGTCCAGATGCAGCACCTGCGGCACCCGCGCCTCGGCATCGCCGCGCAGCGCCCGCGCGGCCCGGCGTTGCAGGCGGGCCTGACGCGCCAGCAGGCGACGGGTGGGTGCGAGATCCCCGACCGCCTTGGCGATCAGCCGCCGCGCGGGCGATTCCGCCCGGAACAGCAGGGACCGGCTCCCCCGCCGATCCGCGTGCAGCAACAGGATCTCGAACCGCTCTTCGGGAAAGGCCTCCCGCAGCGCCGCCATCACCGCTTCCAGCGCCGCCGCGAAATCCGGCGGACCGGCCGCCGGGCGGGGGATCACCGGAACAGCACCGCCGCGCCGGGGCTCCAGCCGATGCGCGCCCGGGTGCCGATGTCCAGCACCGGCCGCCCCGGCACGTTGCGCATCGACATCCGCATCGGCGCCGAGGCGCCGTCGAGCTTCATGTCGTAATAGGTCATGTCGCCGTAATAGACCACCTCGGCCACCGTCCCCATCGCCTCGCGGTCGGACGCGCTCTGGCCGTCGAACAGGATGGTGAGGGTTTCCGGCCGGAAGCCGATGCTCGCCCCCTCGCCGGAGGCCGCGCCCATCACCTGATCGGGCGAAAGGCTGATCCGGCCGAAGCCCTCGGCCTCGATCTCGACCGTCGGCCCCTCCGACAGCACCTTCGCCGGCAGGAAGTTCATCGTGCCGATGAAATCCGCCACCTTGCGGCTGTTCGGGCGACGGTAGAGCGTTTCCGGGTCGGCAAGCTGCGCGATCTGCCCCTCGAACATCACGGCGATCCGGTCGGACATGACCAGCGCCTCTTCCTGGTCATGCGTGACGAGGATGAAGGTGATGCCGACCTGGCGTTGCAGCCGGATCAACTCCACCTGCATCTGCTCGCGCATCTTCTTGTCGAGCGCCGAGAGCGGCTCGTCCAGAAGCAGCACCTTGGGCTTCAGGATCAGCGCGCGGGCCAGCGCCACCCGCTGCCGCTGCCCGCCGGACAGCGCATGGGCCGCGCGCTTGCCGTAGCCCTTCAGCCCCACCATCTCCAGCGCCTCGGCCACGGCCTTGGCCTTCTCGTCCTTCGGGCGCGGATCGCGGCGCAGGCCGAAGCCCACGTTTTCCTCCACCGTCAGATGCGGGAAGATGGCGTAGGACTGGAACACCATATTGGTCGGCCGCGCATTGGCCGGCACCCCCGCCATGTCCTTGCCGTCGATCAGGACGGCGCCGGAGGAGATGTCCTCGAACCCCGCGATGGTGCGCAGAAGCGTGGTCTTGCCGCAGCCCGAGGGCCCGAGCAGCGAGAAGAACTCGCCCGCCCGGATCGTGGCGTTGATCCCGCGCAGCGCGTGATACTCGCCGTAATATTTCTGAACATCCCGAAACTCGATCATGTTCGGCTTTTCGGAAGGGGTCGTCACAGGAAGCCTCCGGTATCCTTGCCGCCGGCCTTGGCGATGCCGCGGCGGCGGAAATATTCGGCGATGGTCAGAAGGACGATGGACAGGCAGACCAGCACGGTGCCGAGCGCCATGATGGCCGGCACCCGCGTCGGGAAGCGGAACTGGCCGAAGATATAGACCGACAGCACCGTCTGGTTGCCGCCGAGGAAATAGGCGACGATGAACTCGTCGAGCGAGATGGTGAAGCTGATGAGCAGCGACGAGATGATGCCCGGCATCACCAGCGGCAGGATGATCAGGCGAAAGGTGCTGAGCGGCGTCTCGCCCAGATCATAGGCCGCCTCCTCCAGCGAACGGTCGAGCGACTGGAAGGCCGAGGTCAGGATCGCCACCGCGAAGGGCGTGCACAGAAGCACATGGCCGAGGATGATGGTGAAGAGCGACAGCGGCACCCCGATGGCGAGCAGGATCACCAGCAGCGACATCGACACGATCATCTCGGGCAGCACCAAGGGCAGCATGATGAGGCCCATGATCCCCGCCTTCGCCGGAAACTTGTAGCGGGTCGAGGCGCGGGCGGCGAAGATGCCCAGCGTGGTGGCCATGATGGCGGTGGAGGAGGCGATGATCAGCGAATTCTTCAGCGCCTTGAACAGTTGCCCGTCGGCCCACATCTCGCCGAACCAGGCGGTGGTGAACCCGGCGAGCGGGAAGGCGATCACCCGGCTGTCGTTGAAGGCGAAGATCGGCAAGAGCGCGATGGGCGCGTAGAGAAACACCAGATAGGCGATGGCATAGGCGCGCAGGCCGGGGCTTTTCATCATTTCTGCCCTTTCAGGAAGCGCCGGTTCAGCAGCAGGAACACCACCGAGACGATGGCGACGATCAGCATGGCCGACACCGCGATGGCCGAGCCCACCGCCTTGTCGTTCTGCTTCAGCATCTTCACCTCGATCATGTTGGCGATCATCGGGATCTTGCCGCCGCCGATCAGGTCGGGCGTCACATAGTCGCCGATGGTGGGGATGAAGACGATCAGCACCGCCGCGATCACGCCGGGCATCGAAAGCGGCAGGGTGACGCGCCAGAAGGTCATCAGCCGGCTTTCGCCCAGATCCTGCCCCGCCTCCAGCAGGGCGCGGTCGATCTTCTCCAGGCTCACGAAGATCGGCAGGATGGCGAAGGGCGCATAGGCATGGGCCAGCGTCACCACCATGGAGCCCACGGAATAGTTGATGACGGTCAGCGGCTCGTCGATGATGCCGAGGCTCATCAGCCCGGAATTGATGACGCCGTTATAGCCGAGGATCACCTTCCACAGGAACACCCGGATCAGGTAGGAGGTCCAGAACGGGATGGTGATGAGGAAGAGCCAGAGCGATTTCCGCTCGGGCGCGACGTGGAAACTGACGAAATAGGCCACCGGATAGGCCAGAAGCACCGTGATCAGCGTCACGCAACTCGCCACCCAGAGCGAGCGCAGCATGATCGCGCGGTAGATCCTGCCGCTCCAGACCTCGATGTAATTGCCGAAGGTGAAGCCGGCCGAGGCGCCGGTCTTGCTGTCCACCATCAGCGAATAGATCAGCACCGCCGCCAGCGGTGCCGCCAGCAGCAGAAGCGCGTAGATCGCGGTCGGCGAAACCAGCATCAGCCCGTTCGCGGACTCGGAATTGCCCAAGCGGCCGCGGGAAGCCCCCTGTCGCATCATGCCCCCTGTCGCATGCCGCCGGATCGCGCGGCTTGTTGTCGCGTTTCCCGAATTTCTCGCACAGGCCCGTTGCCAAGAAAAGGGGGGAAATCGGCGGATCGCTCCTTCCGCAGGGGGAATTTGCGGAACGGAACGCAACAACCTTATGAAGTTGCTACGGAAATAATTTGATCATTTTTTCGGTCAGACCGCCATGTCCGAGGGCGGCCGCGCCAGCATCCGCGCCAGCGTGCCCACCGCCTTGTCGAACCGCTCGCGCGGGATGGCGCCGGCCAGCGCGATGCGCAGCGCGTGCGGCGCCCGGCCATGGATCAGCGCGTATTCGTCGGCCTGCCGCACCAGCACCCCCTCCGCCTCGGCCTGCCGCGTGAAGGTCGAGGCGCGCCAGCCCGAGGGCAGCGGCACCCAGAGGAAGGGCAACCCCGGCTGCCAGCGGATGTCGAAGGCGCCGAGCGCGTTCACCATGCCTTGCAGCCGCTCGGCGAACTCGGCCTGCACCCTGCGGCGCAGCTCCTGCGCCACCCCGCTTTCCAGCAGGTCGAGGCAGAGATCCGAGACCGGCCGGGCCAGCGCGAAGAAGCCATGCTGCGCCGTCAGCCGCCCCGCCTCGCCCATCCCCGCCGGGCAGACCACATAGCCGAAGCGCAGCGAGGCCGAGACCGATTTCGACAGCGACCCCACATACCAGGTCCGTTCCGGCGCGATGGCGCGCAGCGCCGGCAGCCGGCTTTCGGCCACCGAATAGCAATCGTCCTCGACGATCTGGAGGTCGTAGCGCCGGGCGATGGCGGCGATCTCGGCCCGGCGCGCCTCGCCCATCCGGCAGGCGGTGGGGTTCTGCGCCTCGGGCGTGACGACGAGGATCTGCGCCCCGTGGCGGCGACAGGCCGCCTCCAGCGCCTCGGGCACCATGCCCTCGCCGTCGATCTCGATCCCCACCACCTCGGCGCGGGCCAGTTTCGCGGCATGGCGGATACCGGGATAGGCCAGATCCTCGGCCAGGATCACCGGCCGGTCGCCGCGCAGGCAGCACAGGAACACCAGCAGCAACCCGTTCTGCCCGCCATGGGTCAGCGCCACGTCCTGCTCGCCGATGCCGCCCAGCACCCGGTCCGACAGCCAGTCGCAGATCGCCTTGCGCAACGGCGCCTCGCCGCGCTGCGAGGGATAGTCGAGCCAGGCCGCCTCCAGCCCCGCCCCGATCCGCTCCATCGCCGCCGAGAAGGCCGCGCCCTGCCCGACATCCGGCAATTGCGGCGAGCGGAAATCGACCAGCCAGGGCTCGGATTGCAGATCACGCTCCTGGAACAGCGATTGCGTGGGACCGAGGCGCGGCGCCCGCGCCGCCACGAAGGTGCCCCGCCCGACCGTCGCCGCCAGCAGCCCCTCCTGCGTGGCGAGCTGATAGGCGCGACTCACCGTGCCCGGCGTGACATGCAGCGTCCAGGCCAGATCGCGCACCGTCGGCAATTGTGCCCCCGGCGCCAGCTCGCCCGAGCGGATCGCCTCGCGCAACGCCCTTGTGAGTGCAAGATATTTCGGCCCAGGAAAATCGGACAGGTCAGGTTGCCAACTTGTATCAGTCACAATGTTCCTCTGGCGGTTCGGCGAAAGATATTGTATCCATATACCTACACTGATCCCGCAATTGTATCAACACAAAAGGTGCTCCCATGGCCCGGTCCGCGCTGACCGCCCCGTCGCTCTCCCTGCCCTCGGACCGGACGCTTCCGCGCCTCCTCTCCGTCCTGGCCCGGAAGGTGCTGACCTGGCAGGCACGCCGCCATGGTCGCCGCGCCCTGACCGGACTCGACGCGCATCTGCTGCGCGACATCGGCCTGACGCCCGAGGATGCGGCGTCCGAGGTCGGCAAACCCTTCTGGCGCGACTGATCGCGCCTCCCGTCGTACCCCTGACTTGGGCCGGTTCCGCCGGCCCTTTTTTCTTGCCCGCCGCCCCTGCCCGCCCAGCCCAACCAGCCAAAAGCAAAAGGCCCGCGGAAACCGCGGGCCTTTCCATTGCCGTCCGGCAAAATTCAGCGCTTCGAGAACTGGAAGCTGCGGCGGGCCTTCGCCTTGCCGTATTTCTTCCGCTCGACCACGCGGCTGTCGCGGGTCAGGAAGCCCGCCGCCTTCAGCGCGCCGCGCAGCGAGGGCTCGTAGAGTTGCAGCGCCTTCGAGATGCCATGCTTCACCGCGCCGGCCTGGCCCGAAAGCCCGCCGCCCGCCACGGTCGCGTAGACGTCGAACTGGCCTTCGACATTGGCGATGGTGAAGGGCTGGCGCAGGATCATCTGCAACACCGGACGGGCGAAATATTCGCTCATCGGCTTGCCGTTGACCACCACCTTGCCCGAACCCGGCTTGACCCAGACGCGGGCCACCGCGTCCTTGCGCTTGCCGGTGGCATAGGACCGGCCGAGCGCGTCGCGCTTCGGTTCGCGGGGCGCGGCGACTTCGGCCGCGGCCGGAGCGGCGGCGCCCGAGACGGCCGCTTTCAGATCGTCGAGGGATTTGATGTCAGCCATGATCAGGCGCTCCGGGTGTTCTTGGGATTCAGAGCCTTCACGTCGAGGACGGAGGGCTGCTGGGCTTCATGCGGATGCTCGGTGCCGGCATAGACGCGCAGGTTCGACATCTGCTTGGCGCCCAGCGAGTTGCGGGTGATCATGCGCTCGACGGCCTTGATCACGACGCGCTCGGGATGCTTGCCCTCCAGCACCTCGCGCGCGGTGCGCGACTTGATGCCGCCCGGATGGCCGGTATGCCAGTAATAGCGCTTGTCGGCGCGCTTGTTGCCGGTCATCTGCACCTTGTCGGCATTGATGACGATCACGTTGTCGCCCATGTCCATGTGCGGCGTGAAGGTCGGCTTGTTCTTGCCGCGCAGGATATTGGCGACGATCGTGGCGAGGCGGCCGAGAACGACGCCCTCGGCGTCGATCAGGATCCACTTCTTCTCGATATCCGCCGGGGTAGCGGTGAAGGTTTTCATGTCGGTCCCATGGAGTTGAAGGGGCAAGACGCCCCTGAATCTCGGATGGGGGCTTTTCCCCGATTTCCCCGCACAGGTCAACCGCCACCGGATCAATTTACACAAGCAAAATCAACGCACTACAAAATAGGTATCTATATACCCCAAATCCGCGCCTTCATTCTGGCCGAAATATCCCCGCCGGAGGCACGCCCGAGGCCGCCGCGCGCCAGCGCGGCGGCCGAGAGGAAAGCCGCGCCGCCGCAGGCGGCTCCTCAAAGCTGACGCAGGATCGGCGGGCGCGCCGGATCCATGCCGGGCGCCTGCGGCGCGGCGGGCTCCGCCGCCGCCGGCACCGGCAGGTCGAAGCGCAGCGCCACCCGCGCCATCGCCGCCGCCGCCGGCTCCTCCGCGCCGAGGAAGGCCACGTCCATCTCCCCCGCCTCGATCCCCGAGAAGGTCAGCGCCTCGGAGGCCGCGCGGGCCAGCGCCGCGCGGGCGCCCTCCACCGCGTCGATGAAGGCGAGCATATGGCCCTGCCGGCCGCCCTCGTAGCGCACCCCCGCCAGCAGCGCGCAGGCGGCGAGCCCCCCGGCGCGGGCCAGCTTGGCGTCGAGCCCGGCGACCAGCCGCTCCGGCAGGCCCGCCGGGGCGTGGAACGCCTCGGGCCGCGCCTCGGCCTCTTCCGGCCCATGCGCCAGCGTCTCGGCCAGCCAGTCCACCGCGAAGGGCGGCAAGAGCAGCGAGGACGGCGCGACGCCGAGATTGATGCCGAGCCCGATCCCCTGCCCCGCCAGCAATCCCGCCACCGCCCGCCCCGGCAGCGCGGCATAGGGCGCGATCATGCCGGCGAATTCCGCCAGCCGCTCCTCGGTGTCGAAGACCAGCACCACCGGCCCGTCCTCCAGCTCGAAGACGCGGGGGGACAGCGTCTCGCCCTCCGGCTCGGTCTCCAGCAGCAGGATCATCTCGCCATCGGCCAGCCGCTCGTAGAAGCGCAGCCGGGCGCTGTCGTCCTCATCCGCGGCGGCGGCCATCGCCTCGTAGGCGAGATCGAGCGGGGTCATCGGGGCTCCTCCATCAGCGCGCGGATGCGGGCGCGCAGCTCGGGCAGCAGTTCGGCCTCGAACCACGGGTTGCGCTTCAGCCATCCGGTATTCCGCCAGGAGGGATGCGGCAAGGGGATAATCCCGCGCGGCAGCGCCGCGCGCCAGTCGGCCACCGCCTGCGCGACCGGCCGGCGGTCGCCCAGATGCCAGCGGATCGCCGCCCCGCCCACCGCCAGCGTCAGCCGCAGCGCCCGATGCTCCGCCAGCAGCCGCGCCCGCCATGTCGCGGCGCAGAGCGGCGGCGGCGGCAGGTCGGCGCCCTTCGCGTCGTAGCCCGGAAAGCAGAAGGCCATCGGCAGGATCGCCACCCGGTCGCGGTCGTAGAACTCGGCCTCGGTGAGCCCGAGCCAGAGACGCAGCCGGTCGCCGGAGGGATCGGTGAAGGGCCGGCCCGACAGATGCACCCGCATCCCCGGCGCCTGCCCGGCGATCAGCAGCCGCGCGTGCGGCGCGTGCCAGAGCACCGGGCGCGGCGCATGCGCCGAGGCCGTCGCCGCGAAACGCGGCGCGCAGAGCCGGCAGGCCGCGACCCCGGCCGCGAGGATGTCCATCGCCTCCGCCATCCCCGCAACATGGCCCCGCCGGTGCCGGAGGGCAACAGGGCGGCCGTCTCGGCACTCACGCGCATTGCCCGCGCCGCGTCGCGGCGATAGGACAGCGGCAACGCCGCCTCCCGCCCGACAGCGAAGGATCGCAGATGTATCGCGTCTCCCGCTTCATCCAGACATTCGCCGCCGCCCTGCTGTCCGGCGCGGCGCTGGCGACGCTCTGGGTCAATCTCGCGCCGGAAAGCTATTACGACGCGATGGAATGGCGGTTGCTGCCGCTGCCCGGCCGGCTCGGGCTGGCGCCGGTCACCCCGATCTCGCTGGTGGTCGAGGCGCTGATGGCGCTGTTCCTGTTCCTGCTCGGCAAGGAATTGTGGGAGGCCAACGTGCTGGAACGCGGCGCGCTGCACGGGCGGCGCGGCGGGCTGCCCTTCCTCGCCACGCTCGGCGGCGTGGCCGGGGCGGCGCTGGTCTGGGTGCTGGCCTCGGCGCTGATCGAGACGGCGGAGGAGGCGCGGCTCGGCACCGGCTGGGCGGTGCCGCTCGGCAGCGACGCGGTGCTGGCCTATGTCGTCGGCCGGCGGGTGTTCGGCGCGGCGAGCCCGGCGCTGCACCTGCTGCTGCTCATCACCATCGGCTCGGATCTGGTGGCGCTGCTCGCCATCGCCTTCGCCGCGCCGGTGGCGCCGCCGCGGCTGCTCTGGCTCGCCCTGCCGATTCTCGCCTGCATGGCGGTCTGGGCCGGCTACGGCCGCCACGCCCATGACCGGCGCGAGACCGGCAAGCAGCGCGCCGCGCATCTGTGGCCCTATCTGCTGGCCGGCCTGCTGAGCTGGCTCGGCGTGGTGCTGGCCGGCCTGCCCGGCGCGCTCGGCCTGCTGCCGGTGATCCCGGCGATCCCGCATGCCGAGCGCAGCTTCGGCCTTTTCGCCGAGGCGGAGGAGTTCCTGCACGATCCGCTGAACCGGCTGGCGCATCTGCTGGTGCGGCCGGTCGCGGCGGTGCTGTTCCTGTTCGGCCTGACCTGCGGCGGCATCGACCTCGCCGCCTTCGCCCCCACCACCATCGTGACGCTGGCCGCGCTCTGGATCGGCAAGCCGCTCGGGGTGCTGGCGGGCACGCTGGCCGCCTGGCGGCTGCTGCGCCTGCCGCTGCCCGTCGGCATCGGCCTGGCGGAGATGGCGCGGATCGCCGGGCTCTCCTCGCTGGCCTTCACGCTGCCGGCCCTCGCGCTCGGCAGCGCGATCCCGGGCGGCGCCATGGCCGAGGCCGCGCGCCTCGGGCTGGCGCTGGGGCTGCTGGCCGTTCCGGTGCTGCTGCTGACCCGCCGCCGCTGAGCCTTCCCCCGCGATTGCCATTGTTCCGCGCTCTCGACATAATGCCGCCCCAATGGCATGGCATGTCGGGCATGGGAAACGCCATGCGCGGGAACGAGTGACGCGGTGTTAACGGAAAGAGCCTATCCGGGGAAAACAACCGGAACGGAACCAGCGCGTCCCGCCGGACGCGGCGAGGCCTGAATGATCGAGTTCGTGAATGTCAGCAAGTCCTTCTGGACGGGCAAGACCCGCAAGGTCATCCTCGACCGCGCCTCGTTCCGGGTCGAGATCGGCCGCTCGCTCGGCATCCTCGCGCCGAACGGCACCGGCAAGACCACGATCATCAACATGATGGCCGGGCTGGAGAAGCCGGACGAGGGGCGCATCATCCGCACCTCGCGCATCTCCTTCCCGCTGGGCTTCATGGGCGGCGTCATCAACAAGCACACCGCGACCGAGAACGCCCGCTACATCGCGCGGCTCTACGGGCTCGATCCCGACTATATCGAGAGCTTCTGCCGCTGGCTCTGCGGGCTCGGCGAATATTTCGACATGCCGGTCGGCACCTACAGCGCCGGGATGCGCTCGCGCTTCTCCTTCGCGCTGCTGCTGGCGCTGGAATTCGACATCTACCTGATCGACGAGGGGATGCCCGCCACCACGGATGCCGAGTTCAACCGCAAGGCCGCCGGCATCCTGCGCGAGCGGCTGCGCAACACCACGGTGGTGGTGGTGTCGCACCAGGCCGCCACCATCGAGAAATTCTGCCATTCCGCGGCCGTGCTGAAGAACGGCCAGCTCTACATGTTCGACACCCTCGAAGAAGCGAAACGTCTTTATGACTACAAAGCTCACAGCTAGCCGATTCCGCATCCGCCGGCCCGAGCCGGTGGAGCCGCTGCCGCCGCGCGCCGCGCCGGCGGCGGACGAGACGCTGTTCGAGCCGGTGGAGGACGGCTTCGGCGCGCAATCCTTCGTGGCGCCCCCCCCGGCGCGCCCGGCGGCGGCCGACCAGCCCGGCACCGATCTGGAGGCGATCCGGCACGAGGGGCTGACCGGCCGCCAGCTCCGCCTCGCCCGGCGGCTGGCGCAGAAGCACAACCTGCCCGCCACCTCGGATTTCGACGCGGTGCGGCTGCTGCGGCAGGCCGGGCTCGACCCGTTCCAGCGCACCAACCTGCTCGACCTGCTGCCGGGCGGCGGCGGCGACGGGGACGGGCCGCCCCCGCCCCCCGCGCTGCCGCGCGGCGGTCCGGGCGGCGACGGCGTGCAACTGCCGCAGACCATCAAGCCGATCCAGGTGCCCTCGACCGAGGTGCGCGCCGAGGAAAGCCATGTCGCCGACGTGATGCGCATCCAGCGCGACATCGCCCGGCGGCGGCGGCGGCGCTCGGCGCTGCTCGCGGCGCGGCTGCTGTTCTTCGTCGGCCTGCCAACGCTGCTGACGGGGTTCTACTACTATTTCGTCGCCACGCCCTTCTATTCCAGCAAGACCGAATTCGTGATCCAGCAATCCGGCGGCATGGCCGGCGGCGGCGGCGCAGGCGGCGGCCTGGGCAGCCTGCTCACCGGCACCGGCTTCGCCACCCAGCACGATTCCGTCGCCGTGCAGGGCTATCTGCAATCGCGCGACGCCATGCTGCGGCTCGACCGCGAGCATGGCTTCCGCGCGCATTACGAGGCGCCGGAGATCGACCCGATCCAGCGCCTGGCGCCCGACGCCACGCTGGAAAGCGCCTACAAGACCTATGGCCGCAACATCCTGATCGCCTACGATCCCTCGGAGGGCATCGTGAAGATGGAGGTGATCGCGGCCGATCCGGCGAAATCGGTGGAATTCGCCCAGGCGCTCGTCGGCTATGCCGAGGAACAGGTGGACCACCTGACCCAGCGCATGCGCGAGGACCAGATGAAGGGCGCGCGCGACGCCTATACCGATGCCGAGGCGCAGATGCTCGCCGCGCAGCGCCGCGTGGTGGAGTTGCAGGAGAAGTTCAAGGTGCTGAGCTCCGAGGTCGAGATCTCGCTCATCACCACCCAGATCGGCAATCTGGAGACCCAGCTTTCCACCGACCGGCTGTCGCTGCAACAGATGGAAAGCAACGCCCAGCCCAACAAGGCGCGGATGGAGCCGCTGAAACGCCGCATCGCCGCGCTGGAAAGCGAGATCGCCGCGCTGCGCGCCAAGCTGACCGAGCAGGGCGGCGGCACCGAAAGCCTCGCCGTGGTGCAGGGCGAGCTGATGGTGGCGCAGGCCGATGTGGAGACGCGGCGGCTTCTGCTCGCCCAGTCGCTCACCGCGCTGGAGGCGGCGCGGATCGAGGCCAACCGGCAGGTGCGCTATCTCTCGCTCTCGGTCAGCCCGGTGCAGCCCGACGCCCCGGCCTATCCACGGGCTTTTGAAAGCACCGTGGTTGCATTCCTGATCTTCGGCGGTATCTACCTGATGATCTCGATGACCGTCGCCATCCTGCGCGAACAGGTCTCGGCCTGAGGAGAATGCCATGAAAGACGTGCGGATCGGCGGCCTGACCGTCGGCAACGACCGGCCGCTGCTGGTGATCGCGGGGCCCTGCCAGCTCGAAAGCCTGGACCATGCCCAGATGATCGCCGGCCGGATGGCCGAGGCCTGCGCGGCGGCGGGGGCGCAATATGTGTTCAAGGCCAGCTACGACAAGGCCAACCGCACCTCGCTCAAGGGCCGGCGCGGCCTCGGGATGGAGGCCGGGCTGAAGGTGCTGGAGGCGGTGCGCGACATGGGGATGCCGGTGCTGACCGACATCCATGACGAGGGCCAGGCGCGCGAGGCGGCGCATGTCGTCGACGTGATCCAGATCCCCGCCTTCCTCTGCCGGCAGACAGACCTGCTGCTCGCCGCCGGCAGGACCGGGGCGGTGGTGAACATCAAGAAGGGCCAGTTCCTCGCGCCGTGGGACATGGAGAACGTGGCCGACAAGGTGGCCTCCACCGGCAACGACCGCATCCTGCTGACCGAGCGCGGGGTGAGCTTCGGCTACAACACGCTGGTCGCCGACATGCGCAGCCTGCCCACCATGGCGCGCAGCGGCTGGCCCGTTATCATGGACGCCACGCATTCCGTGCAGCAGCCGGGCGGGCAAGGCGGCAGCTCGGGCGGGCAGCGCGAATTCGCGCCGGTGATGGCGCGCTGCGCCGTCGCCATCGGCATCGCCGGCGTCTTCATCGAGACGCATGAGGCGCCCGATACCGCGCCCTCCGACGGGCCGAACATGATCCCGCTCGGTCAGATGCCGGCGCTGGTGGAAAGCCTGATGGCGTTCGACCGGCTGGCCAAGGCCGATCCGCTGCGGGTCTGACGCCGCGCCCGCTGACGTGACAGTCCATGTTTCTGGCGCTCGAATCCAAGACAGGGCGCCGGAGCGGCCTCTAGACTCCTCCCGACAACCGGGACCGCGAGCCACGCGGCCCGAAGGGGAGGCACCGATGAGACATTTCCTGACCACCACCGCCGCGCTCACCGCCCTGACGGTCGCCGCGGCCAATGCCCATCCGCTCGACGGGCTGAGCGCCGACGAATATGTGAAGATCGGCGAAATCCTGAAGGCCAAGGGCACGGTCGACGACAAGACGCTGTTCCCGCTGATCGAGCTGGTGGAGCCGCCCAAGGCCGAGGTTCTGGCCTGGACGCCGGAGGGCGCCGCCCCCGACCGCCGCGCCAGCGTGCAGTTCACCTCGGCCGAAGGGTTCAAGGAGGCCATCGTCAACATCTCGAAGGGCGAGGTGGAAAGCGAGCAGGTGCTGACCGGCCAGCCCATGGTGCTGTTCGACGAATTCATGGGCGCCATGCAGGCCGCCGTGAACCATCCCGACATGGTGGCCGGGCTGGAGAAGCGCGGGCTGAAACCCGAACAGGTGTTCTGCCTGCCGCTGACCGTGGGCAGCTATTTCAACGAGGAATTCGGCAATGCGCGCCTGATGAAGGTGCCCTGCTACATGAATCCCGAAGGCTCCAACTTCTACGCCAAGCCGATCGAGGGGCTTTACGCGGTGGTGGACCTCCAGAAGAAGGAGGCGGTGAAGGTGATCGACACCGGCGCCGTCGCCCTGCCCGCCGATCCCTGGGGCTATACCCAGGCCGAGATCGAGGCGCGCGCGCCGCTGCGGCCGAAGATGAACCCGGCGGTGATCGCGCAGGAGGGCGGCCCGAACTACAGGATCGAGGGCAGCCATCTGGAATGGGACATCTGGCGGCTGAACTTCCGGGTCGACAAGCGGCCGGGCCTCGTGATCTCCAATCTCGACGTGAACGACCAGGGCACCTGGCGGTCGGTGATCTACCAGACCCATCTGTCCGAGGTCTTCGTGCCCTATATGGATCCGTCCGAAGGCTGGTTCTGGCGCACCTACATGGATTCCGGGGAATACGGCTTCGGGCTGTTCCTGACGCCGCTGACCCCCGGCGTCGATTGCCCGGCCCATGCCAGCTTCCTGCCCGCCACCATCTCGGACGATCTCGGCCAGCCGCTGACCATCCCGAACGCCATCTGCGTCTTCGAACGCGACACCGGCGATCCGGCCTGGCGGCATTTCGAGGTCTTCGCCCAGACGCCGGAAACCCCGATCCCGGCCGAAGGCCGCCCGGCGACGGAGCTGGTGGTGCGCACCGCCTCCGAGGTGGGCAATTACGACTATCTCATCGACTACCGGCTGCAACAGAACGGCCAGATCGAGATCAAGGTCGGCGCGACCGGCCTCGACGCGGTGAAGGGCGTGGCCAGCACCTCGATGAAGGATGCGACGGCGGCCGAGGATACCGCCTATGGCACGCTGATCGCGCCCAATCTGGTGGCGGCGAACCACGACCATTACTTCAACTTCCGCATCGACTTCGACGTGGACCAGCCGGTCAACCATTTCGCCACGATGAACATCGTCCCGGCCGACCTGCCCGCCGACTCGCCGCGCAGGTCGATGTGGAAGGTGGAGCATGTCATGCCCGACAGCGAGCTCGACGCCCGCTACCGGCTGAGCGCGATGGAGCCGAAATACTTCCACATCTCCGACCCCGACCGCGAGGGCTATCTCGGCCATACGCCGGGCTGGATGATCCATCACGGCAATGTCGCCTACGGCCCCTTCGACTATGCGAACGACTCGCCCTTCAAGCGCAACGCCTATATCGAATATTCGGTCTGGAACACGGTCTACGACCCGGACCAGCGCTATGCCGGCGGCAAGTTCGCCATGCAGAGCGACGGCTCCGACACGCTGGCGGAATGGGTGAAGGCCGACCGGCCGCTGCATCACCAGGACATCGTGACCTGGTTCTCGGCCGGCTTCCACCACATCCCGGCGATGGAGAACTGGCCGGTGATGTCGACCGAATGGAAGACCGTCCACATCATGCCGCACAACTTCTTCGCCACCAATCCGGCGATGACGCTGCGGACCTATGACAACAACAAGTGATCGCGGAGCGATGCCGCGCGGGGGCGCCGGAAAGGCGCCCCCAATCGCATTTGCCGGGGCGCCTCCGCGGGTCGGCAACTTCCTTTGACCCGGGGCCCGCGCGCCGCTAGTCTGGTCCGGCCGTCCCCGCCATCGCGGGCGGCCATTGGAGTTTGGGAGGAGTCCAGTGTTGCACCCGATCCCGGCCGGCCCGGCCCGGCATAGCGGGCTGCTCGCCAGCCTCGCCATCGATGAGGATTGCCCGGTCGAGACCTATAACGACCGGCTCGGCCAGGTCTGCGGCATGTTCCGCGCCGAACCCTGCGACCGGCGCAGCGGCATCGTGCGCGGCACGGTGCAGCACCGGCAGGTCGCCCGTTTCGACGCGGCGCTGGTCGCGCTCGACGCGCAGCGGGTGGCGCGCGACGCGCGGATGATCCGACGCGACCCGGGCGAGCATCTGTTCCTGCTCTACCAGCATGAAGGCCATTGCACGGTCACGCAGGGCGAAAGGCGGGTGCGGCTGCTGCCGGGCGACCTGTTCATCGCCGATTCCACCCTGCCCTCGGATTTCGACTATCGCGGCGCCGGGTCGCGGCAGGTCTCGCTGCATGTGCCGCGCGACGAGGCGGTGCGGCGGCTGGGCCGTGGCTGCACCGGCGGCACCGGGATCGACCGGAGCGACCCGCTGTTCCCGGCGCTGCAAGGCGTCATGTCCAACCTGCTGCTGGGCGGGACCGATGCCGCCGCGCTGCCGCTGGGCGAGGCGCTGCTGAACATCCTCACCGCCTATTTCCACGCCCATGCCCGCGCGGCGGGCCCGGGCGAGCGCAAGCAGGACATGCTCTACCTCGCCGCCCTGCGCCGGATCGCCGCCCGCGCCGCCGATCCGGATTTCGACATCGGCGGGCTCGCCGCCGATCTCGGCCTGTCGCGCCGCAGCCTGCAACGGCTGTTCGAGCGCAACGGCGATACGGTCAGCGCCCGGCTTCTGGCGGCGCGGCTCGACCGGGCCTGGACACGGCTGAACGGCGCCGCGCCCGAGCCGATCGCCGCCATCGCCTATGATTGCGGCTTCAACGACCTGTCCTATTTCTACCGGGTGTTCCGCGCCCGTTTCGGCGAAGCGCCGGGCCGGCTGCGCAAGGTGAACTGAGGCGGCTGGCGCGATTGTCCAATGCGCGCTGGCGCGGCAGGCCAAGACCGCCGCCCGCCGCCCCGCCATACTTCCCGGCAGAGCCCCCTCGGAGGAACCCCGCATGACCCATCCGCAACTCACCATCGGCGGCAAGCCCCATGCCACCGCCGCCCGTTTCGACGTGACGAACCCGGCCACCGGCGCGCCGGCCGGCAGCGCCCCCAACGCGACGCTCGCCGATCTCGACGCCGCCGTCGCGGCGGCGAAGGCCGCCTTCCCCGCCTGGTCCGCCCGCTCCGACGCCGAATTGCAGGCCGCCTGCCAGGCCGTCGCCGCGAAACTGGGCGAACATGCCGAGGAGCTGGCGCAGATCCTGACCGCCGAACAGGGCAAGCCGCTGAACGGCCTCGGCTCGCGCTGGGAGATGGGCGGGGCGCAGGCCTGGGCCGGCTTCACCGCCGGGCTGTCGCTGCCGGTGAAGGTGTTGCAGGACGACAATACCGGCCGGGTGGAGCTGCACCGCAAGCCGCTGGGCGTCATCGGCTCGATCACGCCGTGGAACTTCCCCGTCATGATCGCGGTCTGGCATATCCTGCCCGCGCTGCGCACCGGCAATACGGTGGTGGTGAAGCCCTCGCCCTTCACGCCCTTGGCCACGCTGCGCATGGTCGAGCTGATGAACGAGGTGCTGCCCGAGGGGGTGGTGAACATCGTCACCGGCGACGACAAGGCGGTGAACCTCGGCGCCGCCCTGTCGGCGCACCCGGACATCCGCAAGATCGTCTTCACCGGCTCCTGCGCCACCGGGCAGAAGGTCATGCAATCCGCCGCCGCCACCATGAAGCGGCTGACGCTGGAGCTCGGCGGCAACGATGCCGGGATCGTGCTGCCCGACGCCGATCCGCAGGCCATCGCCGAGGGGCTGTTCTGGGGCGCCTTCATCAACAACGGCCAGACCTGCGCCGCGATGAAACGGCTTTACGTCCATGACAGCATCCATGACGCGGTCTGCGCGGCGCTGGTCGCCTATGCCGCGAAGATCCCGGTGGGGAACGGAGCGGAGGAGGGCTCGGTCCTGGGCCCGGTGCAGAACCGGATGCAGTTCGACAAGGTGGCGCGGCTGGTGGCCGACGGCGCGAGCCGCGGCGAGGTGCTGCTGGGCGGCGCCCCCGGCGAGGGGCTGTTCTTCCCGCCCACCATCATCGCCGGGCTGAAGAACGGCGATCCGCTGGTCGACGAGGAACAGTTCGGCCCCGCCTTGCCGGTGATCCGCTACAGCGATCTCGAAGAGGCGATCGCGGCGGCCAATGACAGCCCGAACGGCCTCGGCGGCTCGATCTGGACCTCCGACATCGAGGCGGGGCGCCGGCTGGCCGGCCGGCTGGAATGCGGCTCGGTCTGGATCAACAAGCACGGCGCCATCCAGCCCAACGCCCCCTTCGGCGGGGTCAAGCAATCCGGGCTGGGGGTCGAGTTCTCCGACGAGGGGCTGGCCGAATATACCGACATCCAGGTGGTGTTCAGCTAAGGGCGCCACGCCCTGTGCCGGTCATCCGGCGCAGGGCGCTCTTTCGCCTCAGGCCACCGCCGCCAGCCGGCAGGGCAGGAACGGCTCCACCGTCACCGAGGCGCCCTCGAAGGTGCAGAAACTGGCCGTCGGCACCTCCAACCAGTCGCCCTCGCCGGGTTCCAGCGGTTCCGACACCACCGCCCGGCCACCCCGGCCTTCCGACCAGCGGTGATAGAGCGTCGGCGCCTGATCGTCGGTCGCATAGCGCATGGCGTAAAGCCGCGCGCCATCCGACATCGCCACGGTCAGCCGCAGATGCGGCGCCTCGCCCCGCGCCCGCGCCAGCCGGATGAAGGCCGCCGCCGCCCGCTCCATCGCGCCGCGCGGATCGCTGTCCAACCCCTCGGCCAGCGCGGCGAGGAACAGCGCCTCGCTGTCGGTCGCGCCCTTGCGCTGCGGATAGAGCGCGTCGGGGATCAGCATCTCGGCATGGCGGCGGAAGCTGTCATAGCCGCCGACCTGCCCGTTATGCATGAAGCTCCACCGCCCGCAGGTGAAAGGGTGGCAGTTGTTGCGGCTGGTCGCGGTGCCGGTGGAGGCCCGCACATGTGCGAGAAACAGCCCAGATTTCACCGTCGCCACCAGCGAGCGCAGGTTCGGGTCGCTCCAGGCCGGCATCACGTCGCGATAGAGCCCCGGCTCCGGCCGGTCGCCATACCAGGCGATGCCGAAGCCGTCGGCATTGATCGCGGTGCGGCATTCGGCGGCGCAATGGCTCTGCCGGATCAGCGAATGGCCGGGCCGGCTGACAATATCCTCCAGATAGATCGGCGTCCCGATATAGGCGGCCCAGCGGCACATCAGCGCCCCCGCGCGGCCGGCGCCGCATCACTCATACCCATTGCCCTGCCTCACCCGTTTTCCCCATTCTAGCGCAAAACGGCGGGAATGCAGCCGGTTTTTACGGGGCATTCCCGCTTGCCAGCGGGAGGTTTTCCCGCGATCCTGCCGGATATGGAGAAACTCGACCATCTCGACCGCCGCCTGCTGACCATCCTGCAACGCGACGCCAGCCTCTCGCTGGAGGATCTGGGCGAGCGGGTCGGCCTGTCGCGCAACGCGGTCTGGCGCCGGGTGAAGGCGCTGGAGGAAGCCGGCATCATCCGCGCCCGCGTCGCGCTGCTCGATCCCGAGAAACTCGGGCTCGGCCTCACCGTCTTCATGCTGATCAAGGCCGAACGCCACACGCCGGACTGGCTCGACCGCTTCACCGCCGCCACGCGCGACATGCCGGAAATCCTCGGCGCCTACCGGATGACCGGCGATCTGGATTACCTGATCCGCGCCCGCGTCGCCGATGTGAAAGCCTATGACCGGCTCTACAAGGCGCTGATCGCGCGGATCGACCTCCACGACGTCTCCGCGAGCTTCGTGATGGAGGAAACCAAGGAGACGACGGCCCTGCCGGTCTAGGATTGCTCGGCATCCGGTCCGGGATCGGGGCGGGATACCGATCAGGCGCCACAGCCCAGCCTTCGTATGAGCCTCCCAGCGCGGAACAAGGCCGCGCAACACCGCCGGGCGGCTCCCAAGGGGGGGCGCTTCGGTGACCCAGACGTGAGAATCGAAGTCAAGCGGTGGTGAACCATAAAGCGACGACCGCAAGCGTGGCTCCGCCACACCACAGGTGAACGCCACCCTCTGATGCGCGGGATGTCACGGACAGGCAAAGGCGCCGGGCTTCCCAACAGGCGAAGCGCGCCATGGGAAAACGCCGATCAGCCCCATATCTTCCTCTTGGCCGAAATACCCTGGGGGTCCGGGGGCAAAGCCCCAGGCCTTCGGGATCACTCGGCCTCTTCGACCACCACCAGATCCCGCACGCTCGCCCCTTTCGCATGGGCCAGCGCCGCCTGATATTCGGCGCTGTTGTAGCAGGCCACCGCCGCCTCCAGCGAGGGGAAGCGCGCCACCACATTGCGCGCCCGCTCGGTGCCTTCGAGCTGCACATAGCGCCCGCCCCGGGCGAGGAAGGCGCCGCCATGCGCGGCGATGGCCGGCCCCGCCGCCTTGGCATAGGCGCCATAGGCCTCGGGGTCGGTGACGGTCACATGGGCGATCCAGAGCGCTGCGGGCATTCTCAACCTCCGATCACGGCTTCCGCCGCGGCGATGGCCTTCTCGGCCAGGGAAATATCGGCGCCGCCGGCCTGCGCCAGGTCGGGCCGGCCGCCGCCGCCCTTGCCGCCGAGCGCCTCGGCCGCCGCCTTCACCAGCGCCACCGCCGAAAGGCTGCCGGTCAGATCGCCGGTCACCCCCGCCGCCACCGCCGGCTTCGCGCCGGTATCGGCGATCAGCAGCACCGCGCCGGAGCCGAGCCGCGCCTTCATCTCGTCGATCAGCCCCGGCAGGTCCTTGCCGGACACGCCCTGCATCACCTGCGCGATGAACTTGACACCGTTGACCTCTTTCGCCTCCGGCCCGCCGGACTTGCCGCCCATCGCCAGCTCGCGGCGCAGTTGCGCCACCTCGTTCTCCAGCTTGCGCCGCTCGTCCAGCAGCGCCTTCGCCCGCTCCGCCAGATCCGGCGCCGGCACTTTCAGCACCGCCGCCACATCGGCCAGCAGCCGCGACTGCTCCGCCATATGCGCCAGCGCCGCCTCGCCGGTCAGCGCCTCGATCCGCCGCACGCCGGAGGACGACGCGCTGTCCGACAGCAGCACGAAAGCCCCGATCTCGCCCAGTTGCCGCACATGGGTGCCGCCGCAAAGCTCGATGGAATAGGTGTTGCCGTCCAGCCCCTTGCCCGACCCGCCGAGCCGGCCCATCGAGACCACCCGCACCTCGTCGCCGTATTTCTCGCCGAACAGCGCCTGCGCGCCGAGCGCGCGGGCATCGTCCGGCGTCATCACCCGGGTCTCCACCGCGCCGTTCTGGCGGATATAGGCGTTCACCTCGGCCTCGACCGCCGCCAGTTCCGCCGGCGTCATCGCCTTGGAATGCGCGAAGTCGAAGCGCAGCCGGTCGGCCGCGTTCAGCGAGCCGCGCTGCGCGACGTGATCGCCCAGATGCAGCCGCAGCGCCTCGTTCAGCAGATGCGTCGCCGAGTGATTGGCGCGGATCGCCTGCCGGCGGGCATGATCGAGCTCCAGCTTCGCCGGCTGGCCCTTGGCCACCGCGCCCTCCACGATCTCGGCGCTGTGCAGGAAGACCCCGGCCACCTTGCGCGTGTCGATCACCCTCGCAAGCCCGGTATCGGTGCGGATCCAGCCTTGATCGCCGACCTGACCGCCGCTTTCGGCATAGAACGGCGTCTGGTTCACCACGATCTGAAGGATCTCGCCCTTCGCCTCGTCGCTCGACCCGATGGCGGCACCATCCTTCACCAGCGCGAGGATCTGCCCCTCCGCCGCCTCGCCGTCATAGCCGAGGAACTCGGTCGGCCCGTGCTCTTCGGCCAGTTCGAACCAGATCTTCGCATCCGCCGCCTCGCCCGAGCCCGCCCAGGCCGCCCGCGCCTTGGCGCGCTGCTCCTCCATCGCGTCGTCGAAACCGGCGACATCCACCGCCCGGCCTTTCTCTCGCAACGCGTCCTGCGTCAGGTCGAGCGGGAAGCCGTAGGTGTCGTAAAGCCTGAAGGCCACCGGGCCGGGCAGGTCGGCGCCCTCGGGCAGCGCCGTCAGCTCCTCGTCCAGCAGTTTCAGCCCGCGGTCGAGCGTGGTGCGGAACCGCGTCTCCTCCAGCCGCAGCGTCTCCTCGATCAGGCTCTGCGCCCGCACCAGTTCGGGATAGGCCGCGCCCATCTGCCGCACCAGCGCCGGCACCAGCCGGAACATCGTCACGTCGCGGGTGCCGAGCATGTTCAGATGCCGCATCGCCCGGCGCATGATCCGCCGCAGCACATAGCCGCGCCCCTCGTTCGAGGGCATCACCCCGTCGGCGATCAGGAAAGAGGTCGAGCGCAGGTGATCCGCCACCACCCGGTGATGCACCTTGCCCGGCCCGTCGGGGTCGGTCGAGGTCAGATGCGCCGAAGCCTCGATCAGGCTGCGCATCAGGTCGGTGTCGTAATTGTCGTGCTTGCCCTGGAGCAGCGCGCCGATCCGTTCCAGCCCCATGCCGGTATCGATCGACTGCATCTCCAGTTCGATCATCGAGCCGTCCTCGAACTGCTCGTTCTGCATGAAGACGTTGTTCCAGATCTCGATGAAACGGTCGCCATCCTCCTCGGCGGAGCCCGGCGGGCCGCCCCAGATATGCTCGCCATGGTCGTAGAAGATCTCGGTGCAGGGGCCGCAGGGGCCGGTCGGCCCCATCTGCCAGAAATTGTCCTTGGTCGGGATGCGGATGATCTTGTGATCGGCGAAGCCCGTCACCTTCTTCCAGATCTCCGCCGCCTCGTCATCGGTGTGATAGACGGTGACCAGCAGCTTGTCCTTCGGCAGCCCGAAATCCCTGGTCAGCAATTCCCAGGCGAAGTTGATCGCGCCTTCCTTGAAATAGTCGCCGAAGCTGAAATTCCCCAGCATTTCGAAGAAGGTATGATGCCGCGCGGTATAGCCCACATTGTCGAGGTCATTGTGCTTGCCGCCCGCCCGCACGCATTTCTGCGCCGTGGTCGCCCGGACGTAATCGCGCTTCTCGACGCCGGTGAAGCAGTTCTTGAACTGCACCATGCCGGAATTGGTGAACATCAGCGTCGGGTCGTTGCGCGGAACCAGCGACGAGCTTTCGACGACGGTATGGCCGTTGCGCTTGAAATAGTCGAGGAAGGTGGACCGGATGTCGTTCAACGACGGCATGGTGTCGTGGCTCCGAGGCTGCGCCGCGAGGGGCGGAAAACAATCCCGTTCCGTTTAGCGGCGGTGCGGCACGCTGTCCACCTTCGCGGGCCGCGCGCCACGAAAAAGCGCGCCGCCCGTCCGGGGCAGCCGATCAGAGATCGACCAGATCGTCCTCCTGCCCGCCCTCGGCCATATGGAAGTCGAGCCCGTTGGCGGCGCGGATCTTGTCCTCGATCTCCAGCGCGACGGAGGGGTTGGCCTTGAGGAAGGCCTTCGCATTCTCGCGCCCCTGCCCGATCCGCTCGTCGCCATAGGAATACCAGGAGCCGGATTTCTCCACCACGCCGGCCTTCACGCCGATGTCGATCAACTCGCCGGTCTTGGAGATGCCCTCGCCATACATGATGTCGAACTCGACCTGCTTGAAGGGCGGCGCCACCTTGTTCTTCACCACCTTCACCCGGGTCGCGTTGCCCACCACCTCGTCGCGGTCCTTGATCGCGCCGATGCGGCGGATGTCGAGCCGCACGCTGGCGTAGAATTTCAGCGCATGGCCGCCGGTCGTGGTCTCCGGATTGCCGAACATCACGCCGATCTTCATGCGGATCTGGTTGATGAAGATCACCATACAGTTCGACCGGCCGATGGAGGCGGTGAGCTTGCGCATCGCCTGGCTCATCAGCCGGGCCTGCGCGCCCACCGTGGCATCGCCCATGTCGCCCTCGATCTCGGCCTTCGGCGTCAGCGCCGCCACCGAGTCGACCACGACGAGGCTCACCGCGCCCGAGCGCACCAGCGTGTCGACGATCTCCAGCGCCTGCTCGCCGGTATCGGGCTGCGAGATCAGCAACTCGTCGAGATTGACGCCCAGTTTCCGTGCATATTGCGGGTCGAGCGCGTGTTCGGCGTCGACGAAGGCGCAGACCCCGCCCTTCTTCTGTTCCTCGGCCACCACATGCAGCGCCAGCGTGGTCTTGCCCGAGCTTTCCGGCCCGTAGACCTCGATAATGCGCCCCTTGGGCAAGCCGCCGATCCCCAGCGCGATGTCGAGACCCAGCGAGCCGGTCGAGGTCGCCTCGATCTCCATCGCCGCGGTATTCGCGCCGAGTTTCATGATCGAACCCTTGCCGAACTGCCGTTCGATTTGGGCCAGTGCGCTTTCGAGCGCCTTCTGCTTGTCCATGTCGCGCTTTCCGTTCAGATCGAGAAGGGTTGCCGTTGCCATCGTCCGCGTCCTTATCCCATAGCCGCACATCCGGGGCAATGCGCTGGCCCGCCGCAAAGAGTTCTTGCCTTGTTCCCGTCTTATCGGATCAAAACGGGAACAAATCAACCGGATTCGTCGTAAAATCAGCTTTTGCCGATTTCGGTTAAGGGATAGTTTACGGCGACGGGGA
Organism: Gemmobacter sp.; assembly: GCA_039808305.1. Lineage (GTDB taxonomy): Bacteria > Pseudomonadota > Alphaproteobacteria > Rhodobacterales > Rhodobacteraceae > Gemmobacter. The sequence goes on from JBDHSR010000005.1 coordinate 26,426, forward strand.
ATTTGCGCCCGGCAAGGCAGACAGAGGCAGGAATGCTCGTTTTCTGGCACCAGCGGCTCACCATGCTGGCCACGCCCAAGACCGGAACCACGGCGATCGAGGCGGCGCTCGAATCACTCGCCCATCTGGCGATCCAGCGGCCGCCGCAGCTCAAGCATACCAATGTGCGCAAATATCACCGCTTCATCGGCCCCTGGCTGGAAAGCACCGCCGGCGCGCCCTTCGCGGTGATCGCCACCATGCGCGAGCCGCTCGACTGGCTGGGAAGCTGGTATCGCTACCGCCAGCGCGAGGAGATGAACGATCCGCGCCGCAGCACCGCCGGGATGAGCTTCGACCGGTTCGTGCGCGACCATTGCGCCGAGGAGCCGCCGCCCCATGCCGCCGTCGGGGCGCAGACGCAGTTCCTGGCCGCCAAGGGCGACCGCGGGCTGGACCGGCTGTTCCGCTACGAGAAGATCGAGGATCTGCTGCATTTCCTGGAGGAGCGGCTGAATTGCGAGATCCTGCTGCCGCGGCTCAATGTCTCGCCCAGCCTGCCGACCGATCTCGACCCGGCGACGGAGAAACTGCTGCGCAAGGTCGCGGCGCGGGAATTCGCCTTCTACGACGAATTGTGCCAGAAAACCGGCTGAGCCGACGCGGTCCTCCCGCCGGTCAATGCAGCATCTGCCCCTGCACCGTCTCGGTCAGGTCGTTCAGCGAGAACGGCTTCGGCAGGAAGACCGAGTTCGGAACCCGCAACTGGCTTTCCGCCAGGCAATCCTCGGCATAGCCCGAGACGAAGATCACCCGCACATTCGGCCGCCGCTCCAGCGCCTTTCTCACCCAGCTCGGCCCGTCCATGCCCGGCATGACGACATCGGTGACGAAGATGTCGACCTTCAGGGAATTGTCCTCCAGCTTGCGCAGCGCCTCCTCGGCATTCTCGGCCTCGAGCACGGTATAGCCGCGCAGGCGCAACGCGCGGCTGGCGAAGGCGCGCACCGGCGCCTCGTCCTCGACCAGCAGCACCACCCCTTCGCCGGCGCGGGGGGCGGGCCGGCGCGGCGGCGGTTCCGCCACCGCCTCCGGCAGGCCGGAATGGATCGGGAAATAGAGATGGAACACGCTGCCGAGGCCGGGCTCGCTGTCGACGAAGATGAAACCGCCGGACTGCTTGACGATGCCATAGGCCATCGAGAGGCCGAGCCCGGTGCCCTCGCCCATCCGCTTGGTGGTGAAGAAGGGCTCGAACACCTTGCCGAGCCGGTCGGGCGCGATGCCGGAGCCGGTGTCGATGACCCGGATCACCGCGTATTCCCCCGCCGGCACCATCGCCCGGTCGCGGCGGAACGGCTCGGCCAGCGTCAGCGCCTCGGTCTCGATGCGGATCGTGCCGCCCTCGGGCATGGCGTCGCGGGCGTTCACCACGAGATTCATCACCACCTGTTCCAGTTGCCGCTTGTCGGCGCGGATCGGGCCGAGATCGGGCGCATGGGTCAGCCGCAGCGCGATCCGCTCGCCCACCAGCCGGTTCAGCAGATGCGTGAGATCCGACAGCACCTCCTGCAAATCCAGCCGCTCCGGCTTCAGCGTCTGCTTGCGCGAGAAGGCGAGCAACTGGCCCACCAGGCTGGCGGCGCGGTTGGCGTTCTGGTGGATCTGCACCAGATCGGCATATTCCGGGTCGCTGCGGTCGTGGCGCAGCAGCAGCAGGTCGCAATGGCCCGAGATCGCGGTCAGCAGGTTGTTGAAATCATGGGCGATCCCGCCGGCGAGCTGGCCGATCGCCTGCATCTTCTGGCTTTGCGCGAACTGCGCCTCGAGCGTCTTGAGGGCGGTGGCGTCGCTCAGCACCGCCAGCGCGGCGGGGCGGCCGCGCTCGACGATGCGGCGCAGCGCGATCTGGAAGAAGGCGTCGCCCTCGGCCGCGCGCAGCCGCAGCACCTCGGATCCCGGCGGCACCCGCTCGGCCACCACATCGGCGAGCCAGTCGCTGACCGGGCGGCCCAGCCCCTCGAACAGGTCGTGGAAGGCGCGGTCCGGCTCTTCCGGCAGGCCGAGCGCCTCGCGCGCGGCGCGGTTGGCGGCGCGCAACCTGCCGTCGCCGCCGAATTTCAGCAGCGCCACCGGCACATGTTCGAAATCCGCCGCCGTGCTCTCGCCATCCTCCGCCGGCATCGGCAGCAGGTAGATCTCGCGCCGCTCGCCCGGCCCCTCGACCTCGGCGAGGATGGCGCGCACCGGGCCGGCCTCGGTCGCGACCTCGATCTCCTCGCCCGGGCGCAGCACCTGCGCGGCGAAGAGCCGGTCGAGCCGCTTCGGCCGGCCGCCGACCAGCCGGCGCAGCGCCTCGTTGGCGAAGAGGATCACGCCGTTGCGGTTGGCGGTCAGCATCGGCAGGCTGAGCGTCTCGGCGCCGCGCCCGGCGCCGCCGCGATCCAGGAACTCCTCCAGCCGCCAGAGGAAGCGGGCCGGGCCGATGCGATGCACGCTGAGCCGGGTATGGCCATGCCGCGTCACCACATCCTCGCGCGCCGAGCCGTGGTTCATCGCCCGGCTCTGCAAGCGGTAGAGCACCGAAGCCGGGCTGGCGAAATGGTCGCGCAGCGTGGCGATCAGCGTCATCCCGTCGCGCGGGCCGAACCGCGCCGCCGCCGCGTGGTTCTGGAAGCCGATCATTCCGGTGCCGTCGGTGGTGAAACAGGGGGCCGCGTCGCCGCCGACCAGCGCCTTCAGGTCGCGCGACAGCCGCCGGAACCCCAGCGCCTCGCGCAGCAGCAGCGCGCGGATCGCCAGCACCAGCACCGAGAAGGTGATGCCGATCACCCCGGCCGCGAGGCGCAGCCGCCCCTCCGGCGCCAGCGCCACCGTCACCGCGCAGCCGAGCGCCACCGCCAGCAGCGCCCAGACGCCCTGCTCCATGCCGCGCAGCACCTGCGCCAGCGGCATCGCCGCCTTCCGATCCGTCGCCGTCATCCTCCTGCCTCCGGGATTCGCGCAGGGACATTCGGCCCGCAAAAGGTTAACCGCCGCTTAACCGCGACCCGCCTTTTGCCTCGATTTCGATCTATCGCCGCAGCAGCGCGACATAAAACCCGTCGCCACCATCGAGCGGGATCAACCGCCGCTCCGCCTCCAGCCGCCAGCCGGGATTGCGGGCGAGGAAGGCGTCGATCTGACCGCGATTCTCGTCGGCGAGCAGCGAGCAGGTGGCGTAGCCCAGCCAGCCGCCGGGGCCTACCCGTGGCGCGATCCGGTCGAGGATCGCGCTCTGGGTCGCGGTCAGCGCGGCCAGCCGCGCCTCGGTCAGCAGCCATTTGCCCTCGGGCGCGCGCCGCCAGCTGCCCGAGCCGGAACAGGGCACATCGGCCAAGACCAGATCGAAAATCTGATCGGGATTTTCGATCAGGCTCACCCGCGCCCCGGCGCGCTTCGCCCGCGCCGGCAGGTCGCGCATCCGGCGCGGATCGGCGTCATGGGCGAACAGCGCGAGCTTCGCCCGCGCCGCCATGGCGAGCGTCTTGCCGCCGCCGCCGGCGCAGAAATCCAGCACTTTCATGCCGTTGGCGAGCGGCAGCAGGTCGACCACCGCCTGCGAGGCGGCGTCCTGCAACTCCACCAGCCCCTCGGTATAGGCCCCGGATGTCTGGATGCGCCGCGCGCCGGCGGTGACCTCCAGCGCCGAGGGCGAGAGCGGATGCGGGCGGGTCTCGATCCCCTCCGCCGCCAGCCGGGCCTGCGCCGTGGCGCGGTCGGTCCGGGCGAGGTTCACCCGCAGGAAGACCGGCGCGCGGTGGCGCAGCGCCTCGGCGATGGCGGGCAGTTCGGCGCCGAGATCGCGGCGCAGCCGGGGCAGCAGCCAGTCCGGCAGGTCGAGCACCTCATCGGCATCGGGCGCCCGCCCGGCCTCGGTCACCGGGGCCGGCGCATGGCCCTCGCCGGTGAAGAGCGGCGCGGGGTCGATCCCCGCCGCCCGCAACCCGCCGAGGATCAGCCCCCGCCCCGTCTCGCCGCCGCCGAGCGCGGCGAAGCTGCGCCGGCAGCGCAGCGCGTCGAAGACATGATCGCGGATCGCCGCGCGGTCGCCCGATCCGGCGAAGCGGCTGGCGCGGGCCCAGTTGGTCAGCGCCTGCTCGGCCGGGCTGCCCGCGAGGATACGGTCGAGGATCTGCATCGCGGCAGACAGGCGGGCCGCCGGGGTCATGCCACCTTCCCCATCTCAGCCCTTCTTCTCCTGCAACAGGTTGCCACCATCGACGACCAGCGTCACCCCGTTCACATAGGACGCCCCCGGCGAGGCCAGAAAGGCCACGCAGGCCGCGACCTCCTCCGGGGTGCCGGCGCGGCCCATGGGGGATTTGCGGGCGGCGGCGTATTCCCCGCGCTGCGTGGCCTCGGTCGCGATCCAGCCCGGCGCCACGGCATTCACCGTCACCCCGTCCTTCGCCACCTCCAGCGCCAGCGCATGCGTGAGGCCCACCATCGCCGCCTTCGCCGCCGAATAGGCCGAACTGCCGGAGACCGAGACCAGCGGCCCGGTGACCGAGGCCATCATCACCACCCGGCCGAAGCCGCGCGCGATCATGTCGGGCAGGAAGGCGCGGGTGACCAGCACGGCGGTGGTCAGCGACAGGTCGAATTCGCGCCGCCACGCCGCGGCATCGGATTTCGCGAAGGCGCGGATCTTCTGCGGCGCCCCCTGCATCCCCATGCCGGCATTGTTGACCAGAATATCCACCGGCCCGAGATCGGCCAGCCGACCGACCGTGGCCGCATCGGTCAGATCGCCCTGAAAGGCGGTGACACGGATGCCCTCGGCCTGCAATTCGGCGGCCCGGGCATGGATGCGCCCCGAGGCGCCGGCGATGATCAGCTCATGCCCCGCCGCGGCGAGGACGCGGGCGCAGGCGAGGCCGATCCCGCCCGCCGCCCCGGCTCCGGTCACCAGCGCGCGCATCAGCCGATCCGGTAGTTCGGGCTTTCGCGGGTGATCTGCACGTCATGGACATGGGATTCCTTCAGCCCCGCCCCGGTGATGCGCACGAAATTGCAGTTCCTGCGCATCTCGGCCACGCTGCGGTTGCCGGTATAGCCCATGGCGGCGCGCAGGCCCCCGACCATCTGGTGGATGACCGTCGCGACCGACCCCTTGTAGGGCACCTGCCCCTCGATCCCCTCGGGGACCAGCTTGTCGGAAGCCGCGTCCTTCTGGAAGTAACGGTCGGCCGAGCCGCGCGCCATGGCGCCGAGCGAGCCCATGCCGCGATAGGATTTGTAGGACCGGCCGTTCCACAGGATCACCTCGCCGGGGCTTTCATCCGTTCCGGCGATGGCGGAGCCCACCATGGCGCAGGAGGCGCCGCCCGCGATGGCCTTGGCGAAATCGCCCGAGAACTTGATGCCGCCATCGGCGATCACCGGGATGTCGCCCGCCGCCTGCGAGGCATCCATGATCGCGGTGAGCTGCGGCACGCCGACGCCCGCCACGATGCGCGTCGTGCAGATCGAGCCCGGCCCGATGCCGACCTTCACCGCATCCGCCCCGGCGCCGATCAGCGCCCGCGTCGCCTCGGCGGTGGCGACGTTGCCGGCGATCACCTGCACCGTGTTCGACAGTTTCTTGATCCGCTCCACCGCGATGGCCACGCCCTCGGAATGGCCATGCGCGGTGTCGATCACCACCAGATCGACGCCCGCGTCGATCAGCGCCTGGCTCCGCTCGAAGCCGGCATCGCCGACGGTCGAGGCGGCGGCGACGCGCAGCCGGCCCATCTCGTCCTTGCAGGCATGGGGGTTGAGCACCGATTTCTCGGTATCCTTCAGCGTCAGCAGGCCGGTGAGCTTGCCCTTGCCGTCGGTCACCAGCAGCTTCTCGATCCGCCGCGCCTTCATCAGGCTGATCGCCTGGTCGCGGTCGATCGGCTCGCGCAGCACGGCGAGGTTGTCGGCGGTCATCATCACCGAGACCGGGGTCTTGTCATCCGAGGCGAAGCGCATGTCGCGGTTGGTGACGATGCCGACCACCCGGCCCGCGTCATCCACCACCGGGAAGCCGGTGACGTTGTAACGCTCCTGCAATTCCTTGGCATCGGCGAGCGTCTGGTCGGGCTTCAGCGTGATCGGCGCATAGACCACGCCGCTCTCGAAGCGCTTGACCCGCCGCACCTCGCGCGCCTGCGCCTCGAGGTCGAGGTTGCGGTGGATGACGCCGATGCCGCCGGCCTGCGCCATGGCGATGGCCATCCGCCCCTCGGTCACCGTGTCCATCGCCGAGGAGAGCAGCGGGATGTTCATGCGGATCGCGCGGGTCACGAAGGTCGAGGTATCGGCATCGGAGGGCAGCACATTGCTCGCCGCCGGAACCAGAAGCACGTCGTCAAAGGTGAGCGCCTCGCGAATCTCCATGGGAGCCTCCTGAACGGGTCGATGGATGGGATCGTTTGGCGCCTCCCCTTTTCATGGCGCAGGCGGGAAGGCAAGCGGAATCGCGGGATGCCCGGCGCCGGACGGGGGGCTGTCCGCCCCCCGACGCTTCCCTGCGGGAAGCTCCCCCCGAGGATATTTCCGGACAGAAAATGGACAGGCGCGCGCCCGGGCATCATCCGTTCGGAACGATCCCCGGGGATTAGGCCCGGCGCGGGCCGAGGGGAGCGGAACGCCCCCTTCTCCTCCGT
>JBDHSR010000006.1:0-30874 GCA_039808305.1 Gemmobacter sp.
ACCGACGTGAACGGGCAGACCCAGGCCGAGACGGTGGAGAAGCTGAAGGGCATCCTCTACCGCCTGCTGCCGCAGACGAAGGGCCTGCAACTGGATCACGCCTGGTGCGGCGTGCTGGGGGTGCCGCGCGACTGGTGCACCACCGCCGGGATGGATCCGGCCACCGGCATCGGCTGGGCCGGCGGCTATGTCGGCCTCGGCGTCTCGACCTCCAACTTCTCGGGGCGGACGCTGGCCGATCTGGTGCTCGACAAGCGGACCGAACGGACCGAGCTGCCCTGGGTCAACCGCAAGCCCCGCAAATGGGAGGTGGAGCCGTTCCGCTGGCTGGGCGTCCATGCCATGTACCGGCTCTATCACCTCGCCGACCGGCGCGAGGCCGCCAGCGGCGGGGTCACCACCTCGCGCCTCGCCACCCTCGCCAACCGCATCACCGGACGCTGATCGGAGGATAGAATGATCGACCTTTCCGTTTTCACCGGCCTGGCCGGCATCGACCTCGGCCAGCTTGCCGACAAGCCCACCACCCTCACCCCCGGCCAGAAGGAGGCGGCGACCTCGCTCTGGACCTCGCCCGACGGGGCGCTCGACATCGGGGTCTGGGAATGCAGCCCGGGCCGGTTCACCGCCGACCGTTCGGCGGCGGCGGAGTTCTGCTATTTCCTGCAAGGCCGCATCGTGATGACCCATCTCGACGGCACGCGCCGCGAACTGGGGTCGGGCGACGCCATCATGCTGCCGCGCGGCTGGAAAGGGACATGGGAGATCGTGGAGCATACCCGCAAGATCTACGCCTTCCTGAGCGATCCGGCGCAAGGCTGACCCCGCCCGGCGATGCGCCGCCCCTGCGCGGGCGGCGTTTTCCCCGTCCGGCTTGTGCTCAGGCGGAAAGCTCCGCCAGCGCGCGGTCGAGCGCGGCGCAGATCCGGTCCACCCCCTCGGCGTCGATGGTCAGCGGCGGGCGGATCTTCAGCACATTGTCGGCCGGCCCCTCGCGCCCGATCAGGATGCGCATGTCGCGCAGCCGGTTGATCGCGTGATCGGCGGCGGCGGTGAAGGGCGCGCGGCTCTCGCGGTCCTCCACCAGATCGACGCCGGTGAAGAGGCCCATGCCGCGCACCTCGCCGATATGGGGATGGCGGTCCATCAGCCCGCGCAGCCCGGCGAGCAGGCGGGCGCCCATGGCGGCGGCGTTGTCCTGCAACCCCTCCTCGTCCACGATGTCGAGCACCGCCTTGCCGATCCGGCAGGACAGGGTGGAGCCGCCGAAGGTCGAGAAGAATTCCGGCCCCTCGGCGAAGCGGCGGGCGATCCCGGCCGTGGTCACCACGGCGGCGAGCGGATGGCCGTTGCCGATGGGCTTGCCCAGCACCACCACGTCGGGGGTGACGCCCTGTTGCTCGAAGGCGAAATACCAGTGGCCGAGGCGGCCGAGCCCGGTCTGCACCTCGTCGGCGATGCAGATGCCGCCCGCCGCGCGGATGCGGGCATAGACCCCGGCGAGATAACCCTGCGGCGGGATGATCTGGCCGCCGACGCTGGGGAAGGTCTCGCAGATGAAGCCCGCCACCTTGCCGCCATGCGCCGCCACCGCCGCCAGCGCGGTGTCGATCTGGGCCGCGTATTTCGCGGCGCAATCGGGGTCGTCCGCGCGGAAGCGCCCACGATAATCGTCGGCCACGTCGACCAGATGCACCCAGGGCTTCCTGCCCGCCATCCCCGGCTTGTTGAACTTGTAGGCCGAGATGTCGATCGCCCCGGTGGTGTTGCCGTGATAGCCGTGATCGGGGGTGATGATGTCATATCCCCCCGTCGCCGCGCGGGCGAGGCGCAGCGCGAGCTCGTTCGCCTCGGAGCCGGAATTGACGAAGAAGCAGACCTCCAGCCCCTGCGGCATCTTCGAGATCAGCTTCTCGGCGAAGGCGCGTTGCGCCGGGTGCAGGTAGCGGGTGTTGGAGTTCATCCGGCCCAACTGGTCCGCCGCGATGGCGCGGATGCGGGGATGGGCATGGCCGACATGCGGCACGTTGTTGTAGGCGTCGAGCCAGGGCCGGCCCCATTGGTCGAACAGGTGATGCTTCCAGCCGCGCAGGAACATCACCGGGGCGCGGTAGGACAGCTTCAGGTTCTGCGCGAAATGGCTGCGGCGATAGTCGAGCAGCGCCGCCTCCGGCTCCGGGGTGAAGGCCACCATCTCGTCGGGCAGGTTCAGCAGCGCCGCCGGGTTGGGGAAGCGGGCGAGCGCGAGGGCGCGGTCGTCCGGGTCGGCGACGCCCGGCCAGTCGGCATCGTCGTGGAAGGCGAGTTGCAGGTGCAGATGCGGCGCCCAGCCGCCGTTTTCACCGGGCGCGCCGATATGGGCGAAGACCTCGCCCGCCGCGATGCGGGTGCCGGGGGCGAGGCGGGCGCAATCCGCCGCCAGATGGCCCCAGAGGGTGAAGAAGCGGCCCGCCTCAGTCTCGTGCCGCAGCACGACCATGCCGCCATAGCCGAGCCGCCCGTCCTCGTATCCGGCGCGCACCACCTCGCCCGCCAGCGGCGCGGCGAGCGGGCTGCCGGCCGGGGCGAAGAGGTCGAGCCCCAGATGCACGGTGCGGCGGTTGTCGGATTTCGTCGCGCCGGTGAAGGCGGGGCCGGTATAGATCAGCCGCGGCTCGCCATGCCGGCCGAGCCAGAGCGGCGCGTCATGGCCGAGCGTCGCGGCCTCGGCTTCGGTCAGCGCGAAGGGGTTTTCCGGCAGGACGGGGCCCGCGACCGAGAGGTCGCCCACCGGCACCTCCGCCAGATCGCGGCCCAGCACCGGGGCGAAGCCGCCGCGATGGGCGTCGAGCCAGCCGAGGATCGCCGGGGCCTCCGGGGTGACCGGCAACCCGCAGGCCAGCCGCAGCCGGGCGAGGATGCGGGCGGCGTCCAGCCCCTCCCGCTCCAGCAGCCGCCAGGCGGGCGCCTGCGAGATGGTGACATAGGGATCGTCCGGCCGGTCCGCCGCCTCGATGGTGGAGTTCACCACGCTGACCGCCAGCCGCATCCGGACCAGCGGCCAGAGCATCGCGAGTTCGCCCTCGCCCAGCGGGCAGGCGGAATGATAACCCGCCGCGAGCGCCGCCAGCGCCTGTTCCGGATCGTCGCGGTCGAGGATCGCATAGGCGGCGAGGATCGCCAGATCGCAGATCACCGGCGCGCGGGTCATGTCGCCGAAGTCGATGAGGCCGGTGACGGCGGAGGGGGCGGCGATGCCCTGCCGGATCAGGATGTTCCAGTCGTTCAGGTCGTTGTGGATCGCCTGCGCCGGCAGCGCCGCCAGCGCGGGCCCCAGGCGGTCGAAGCCCTCCAGCACCTCGCGCACCAGCGCCCGCCGCCCCTCGGGCAGCAGGTCCAGATGACCGGCGATCCAGCCGCCCTCGGCCAGCCGCCATTTCTGCGCCCGGTCGAGCAGCGGATGGTCGAAGCCGCGCAGCGCGGCGCCGAGCCGCCCCGCCATCCGCCCCAGCTCATGCAGCAGATCGGCCGATTGCGGCGCGGCCCCGCCGAGCGGCCGCCCGGGCAGCGCCCGCTGCGCCCAGGCGATGCGGATCTCGCCCGCACCGTCGGTCACCTCGACCGGCGCGCCCGTCACCTCGGGCAGCGGCAGCGCGGGGTCGGCATCGGCGGCGTGGCGGATCGCGGCGACCTGCATCCCGACATAGCCGGCGTCGCAGCCGGGCCGCATCACCTTCAGGATCACCGGCCCCTGCGCGTCGGCGGCGCGGAAGTTCAGGTCGTATTCCCCGCCCAGCCGCTCCATCCCGCGCGCAAGCCCGAAACGCGCCGCCACATCCGCCAGCCAGCCGTCCATGTCGATTCCTTCAATCCGCCAGAAGCTCCGATGCCTGCTTGTGCAGCAGGCCGTCGCCGGCCGCAATCACCCTGCCGTTCCAGCCGAGGTCGAGCGGCCGGCCGGCCCAGTCGGTGACCACGCCCCCCGCCCCCGTGATGATCGCGGCGGGGGCGAACAGGTCGTAGGCGTCGAAGCCCGCATCCACCGCCAGATCGGTGCGCCCGCGCGCGAGGCAGGCATAGGCGTAGCAGCTGCCGCCATATTGGGTGAAGCGCACGGCGCCGTCCAGCCGGGCGAAGGGCGCGCGATCGGCCTCGGGCACGAAGCGGGGGTTCGAGGAGGTCATGTAGGCATCGGCCAGCGCGACCCCGGCGCGGCAGCGGATCGGCGCCCCGTCATGCCAGGCGCCGCGCCCGGCGATGCCGGTCAGCCGCTCGGCGGTGGCCGGCAGGTCGATCACGCCGGTCAGCGGCCGGCCGGCATGGGCGACCGAGATCAGCGTGCCGTAGACCGGGATCCCGGCGACCCAGGCGGCGGTGCCGTCGATCGGGTCGAGCACCCAGACATGCTCGGCGTCCAGCGCCTCGGATCCATGCTCCTCGCCCATGATGCCGTGATCGGGGAAGGCGGCGCGGATTTCCTCGCGCAGCCGCGCCTCGACCGCGCGGTCGGTGGCGGTGACGAAGCTCGCATCCTGTTTCAGGTCGACGCGCGGCGCCTCGCGCGCCGCCTCCAGCAGCATGGCGCGGGAGATTTCGGCGAGCTTTTCGGAAAAGGCCAGCAGGGTTTCGGCGAAGTCGGTCATGTCATGCTCTCAATGCGCGAGGATCTGGCCAAGGAAGGTGCGGGCGCGGCCGGATTTCGGCGCGGCGAAGAAATCGGCGGGCGTGGCCACCTCCACGATCTCGCCCTGGTCCATGAAGACGATGCGGTCCGCGACCGAGCGGGCGAAGCCCATCTCGTGCGTGACGCAGATCATCGTCATCCCCTCGCGCGCGAGGTCGGTCATCACGTCGAGCACCTCGGAGATCATCTCGGGATCGAGCGCCGAGGTCGGCTCGTCGAACAGCATGACCTCGGGATTCATGCAGAGCGCGCGGGCGATGGCCACCCGCTGCTGCTGGCCGCCGGAAAGCTGGGCGGGATACTTGCCGGCCTGGTCGGGGATGCGCACCCGGGTCAGGTAGCGCATGGCGATCTCCTCCGCCTCGGCCTTCGGCTTCTTGCGGACGAGGCGCGGGGCGAGGGTCAGGTTCTCCAGCACCGTCATGTGCGGAAACAGGTTGAAGCTCTGGAACACCATGCCGACCTCGCGGCGCACCGCGTCGATATTGCGCTCGTCGCCGGTCAGTTCCTGCCCGTCGACCAGGATGCGGCCGCTGTCATGCGCCTCCAGCCGGTTGACGCAGCGGATCATGGTGGACTTGCCGGAGCCCGAGGGGCCGCAGACCACCACCTTCTCGCCCCTGGCCACCGACAGGCTCACATCCTTCAGCGCGTGATAGGCGCCGTAATACTTGTTGACGTTTTCCAGCGTGATGATGTCTGCCACGGCTTCAGCCCCTTCTGACATGGCGGTTCGCGCGGGTCTCGATCAGGGCGAAGCCGGTCTGGATCAGCCAGACCAGCACCAGATAGATGATCGCGGCGGCGATGAAGATCTCGTAGGGCGCGAAGGTCTCGGCCACGATGGTGCGGGCGACGCCGGTCATCTCCATCAGCGTGACGGTCGAGGCGAGCGCGGTGGATTTCAGCATCGAGACGATCTCGTTGCCATAGGCCGGCAGGGCGAGGCGCAGGGCCAGCGGCGCGGTGATGCGGCGGGCGCGCTGGAACGCGGTGAGACCCAGCGCCTTGCCGGCCTCGATCAGCCCCCTGTCCACCCCGAGCACGCCGCCGCGCAGGATCTCCGACACATAGGCCGCCGTGTTCAGCGACAGCGCGATGACCGAGCACCAGTAGGGTTCGCGCAGCAGCGGCCAGAGGAAGCTCTGCCGGATCAGGCCGAATTGCGGCAGGCCGTGATAGATGATGAAAAGCTGCACCAGCAGCGGCGTGCCGCGGAAGAAGTAGATATAGGCCTTGGCCGGCCAGACCAGCCAGGCCCGCCCCGACAGCCGCATCAGCAGGATCGCCACCGCGAGCAGGAGGCCCAGAGCGGTCGAGACCACGAGCAGGTTCAGCGTCAGCCCCAGCCCTTGCAGGATCTTCGGCAGGCTGGAGGCGATCAGCGACAGATCGAAACTCATCGCGCCCCCCGCAGGTGGCGGTTCGCCCGCAGTTCCAGCCGCCCCACGACGAAGGTGATCACCGTCGTCATGGCGAGGTAGATCAGCGCCACCGTCATGTAGAGCGTGAAGGGCCGGTGCAGCACCGAATTGGCCATCTTGGCGACGAAGACGATCTCTTCCAGCCCGATGATCGAGATCAGCGCGGTGTCCTTCATGATCGACAGCATGTGATTGCCGAAATTCGGCAGCGCCAGCCGCCACATCTGCGGCACCCGCACCCGCCAGAAGATCTGGCGCCGCTTCAGCCCCAGCGCCCGCGCCGCCTCGACCTGGCCGCGGTCGACGCCCATGAAGGCGCCGCGGAAGGTCTCGGTCATGTAGGCGCCGACGATCAGGCCGATGGCGACGGATCCCGCCCAGAACGGCGGCAGGTCGATGAACTTCACCGAAGGATCGAAGACCCGGATCAGCGCGGTCAGCGCCAGCGCCATGCCGAAATAGAACAGCAGCAGCACCAGAAGCTCCGGCGTGCCGCGGAACACCACGGTATAGGCCTGCCCGAGGCCGCGCAGCAGCCGGCTGCCCGACAGCCTGGCCGAGGCGCCCAGCAACCCGAAGGCCACCGCCAGCGCCAGCGACACCAGAAAGACCCGCAACACCATCAGCAGGCCGAAGAAGAAGTCGTCCCACCAGCCGTTCAGCAGCGACATGGACAATCCCCCGTGCAGGACCGGGCGCCGGCCGGAGCCGGGCGCCCGGAAATGGCCGTTACTGGGTCACGTCCTTCCAGTTCTCGGGATAGATCGAGAAGGGGAAATACTTGCGGCTGTAGGTTTCCAGCGAGCCGTCGGCGATCATCGCGGCCAGCGCCTCGTCGATCCGGGCCAGCAGCTCCGCATTGTCCTTGCGCAGCCCGACCCCCACGCCGGGGCCGAAGAATTCCGGCTCGTCCAGCGCGGGCGAGACGAATTCGAAGCCGGCGCCGTTCTCCTTGCTGAGGAAATCGAGATAGGCCTTCATCGGATTGGTGATGGCGATGTCGAGCCGGCCGTTCTGGAGGTCGAGCAGCATGGGCTGCGCCCCGTCATAGAGCGAGACCTCGGCCCCCGGCAGCCGGGCCTCCACCCATTTCGCATAGGTCGAGGCGCGCTCCACCCCGAAGCGCAGGCCGGCGAAGGCGTCGGGGATCGGCGCGCCGGCGTCGTCGAACAGCTTCAGCCCGGCATCCTTGGCGCCGAGGATGCGGCCGACCGAGACGCGATAGGGGATCGAGAAGTCGATCTTCTCCTTGCGCTCCTCGGTGATCGACATCGAGGCGACGATGAGGTCGAACTTGTTGGCCAGGAGGGCGGGGATCATGCCGTCCCATTCCTGGCAGACATATTCCAGATCGGCGCCGATCCGCTGGGCGATGCCCTGCGCCACGTCCACGTCATAGCCCGCCATCTCGCCCTCGGGGGTGCGGTAGTTGAAGGGGGCGTAGGTGCATTCCATCCCGACGCGCAGGGTCTCGGCCCCGGCGGGCGCGGCGGCGGTCAGGGCGCAAAGGGCGGCGGCGAACAGACCGGTCTTGAGGTTCATATGCGGTATCCCTGTGTTCTGGTGTGTTTGTCCGGCGACTCTGGCGGTGCCGATGGATCAACGATGCGCCCGCTGCGCTGCGGCGTGTATCCACCCAAGGGATGATGGCCGGCATCGCCCTCGCGGTGGATGGCGGGACCGCCCGGCTTGGCCTAGGGCTGGGACGAACCGGCCCGCAGAGGAGGAGCGACCGTGAACTACGTCCGCATGCCCATCGAACTCGAATCGCCCGAAGAGCTCGGCTACGACACGATCCGCAACAACCTGTCGGAAAGCTCGGTCGCGGATCGCCGGCTGGGCGAGCTGAACGTCCGGCTCGACGACATCCTGCTGTGCTATGGCGACCATCGCGGCGCGCCCGACCTGCGCCGGCAGATCGCCGGCCTCGGCACCGGGCTGGAGGCGCGGGACGTGCTGGTCACCGCCGGGGCGGCGGGGGCGCTGTTCGTCATCTCGACCGCGATGCTGAAGCCGGGCGACCATATCGTCGTGGTGCGGCCGAACTACGCCACCAACATCGAGACGCCGCGCGCCATCGGCTGCGACATCGGCTTCATCGACCTGCGCTTCGAGACCGGCTTCCGGCTGGATCTGGCCGAGATCGAGGCGGCGATCCGGCCGGAGACGAAATACCTGTCGATCACCTATCCGCACAACCCGACCGGCGTGATGCTGTCGGAGGCCGAGCTGCGCGCCGTGGTCGATCTGGTCGAGCGCAAGGGGATCCGGCTGCTCTTCGACGAAACCTATCGCGAGATGACCTTCGGCCCGATGCTGCCCGTCGCCGCGAGCCTGTCGGAGCGGGTGATCAGCGTCTCGTCGCTGTCCAAGACCTATGGCATCCCCGGCATCCGCATCGGCTGGCTCGTCACCCGCGACGCGGCGCTGATGGAGACCTTCCTCGCCGCCCGCGAGCAGATCGGGATTTCCGGCAGCATGGTGGACGAATACATCGCCTATGTCGCGCTGAGCCAGCGCGAGGAATGGCTGGCGTTCAACAATGCCCGCATCGCCGGCGCCTTCGCCATCGTGAAGGACTGGATCGCCGCGGAGCCGCTGGTGGAATGGGTGGAGCCCTCGGGCGGTTGCGTCTGCTTCCCGCGCATCGTGCCTTCGGCGCGGATCGACCTGGCGGCGTTCCACCGGAGGCTCTACCGCGAGCATGGCACCTATGTCGGGCGCGGCCGCTGGTTCGAGATGGACGACCGGCATTTCCGCATCGGCTACGCCTGGCCGACCGAGGCCGAGCTGCGCGCCGGCCTCGCCGCGATCTCGGCCGCGATCCGCGAAAGCCTCACAGGCTGAGGCTGCGCAGGAAGGCCGAGAACAGTTCCTGCTGGGTCGAGAGGTTCAGCTTGGCATAAAGCTTCTGGCGATGGGTCTTCACCGTCGCCGTCGAGATGCCGAGGTGATAGCCGATCGACTCGCTGGAATGGCCCTTCAGGATCAGCAGCGCCACCTCGCGCTCGCGCGGGCTGAGGATGCCGCGGCCGAAATCGGTGAACAGATGGTCGATGGCGCGCGATTGCGGATGGCTGTCGCCGCGCGACAGATGCGCCCAGAGCCGGCGGAAGATCGCGGCGACCAGCGGATAGGCCAGCCGCAGCCGGGCGAGCGAGGCCGCGTCGAAGCCGCCCTCGCTGCGGATGCGCGACAGGCTGATCTCGGCCATCTCCTCGCCGGGCAGGCCGATGGCGAGGATCACCTCCTCCATCCCCTCGGGCCAGCCATGGGTGCGGTAGCCCAGCTCCTCGTCCTCGTGCCGGCGGATGTCGAGATTGCGGTAGAGGTCGGAATCGAAATAGGCGTCCGGCGCGAGGTCGCGGATCAGGTAGACCCCGGGCGCCACCCCCGCCAGGAAGGCGTTGTAGACCGGGTTCAGCAGATAGGTTCCGGCCATGTACAATTCGACCGCCTGCTTGGCGCGCGGCCCCGAGAAGGTGTCGAACACATAGCTCGGCCCGCCGTTCCGCCGGTAGACGACGGAAAGCGCCAGATGGAAATGCACCGCCGCGCCGATGGCGGCCAGCAGGGCGGACACCCCGTCCGGCTGGTCGTGCCGGTCGAGGGCATGGGCGAAGGGGGCGATCCAGGTGGCGGCTGTCTCGGACATCGGGCCTTCCGGTGCAGGGGCGCGGGCCTCCCGCTCCGGGTTTAGGACAGCGCGTCCCGCGAGACAAGTTTGCCGATCACGGCCAGCGCGCGCTCGATCTCCTCGGCGGTGTTGTAATGCGCGATGCCGATCCGCACCACGCCCTCCTCCTCGTCGAGCCCCAGTTGGCGGGCGGGTTCCAGCGCGTAGTTGTGGCCCGACCAGACGTTGATGTCCTCGGCCGCCAGCGCCTCGGCGAAGCGGTGGGTGGAGATCCGCTCATGGGTGAACGAGATGGTCGGCACCCGATGGGCGAAAAGGTTGGGGTTGGAGATCCCGATCAGCCGCACCCCCGGCAGGGCGGCCAGCCCGCCGACCAGTTGCCGGGTCAGCCCCGCCTCGTAGGCGTCGAAGGCGCGATAGGCGCCCGCCATCCTGTCGCGCCGGGTGCCGGCATGGCCGGTCTCCTCCCCCGCCCAGGCGAGATAGTCGATGGTCGCGGTCAGCCCGGCCAGCAGTTCGGTCTGCGGCGTGCCGGTGCAGAAGCGGTCCGGCAGGTCGTCGCTCTGGCAGCGCACGCGATGCGGCGGCAGCGCGCGCAGCACCGCCTCGCGGCCCCACAGGATGCCGAGATGCGGGCCGAAGAACTTGTAGGAGGAGCAGGCCAGGAAATCGCAGCCCAGCGCCTGCGCATCCGGCAGGCGGTGCGGCGCGGCCTGCACCGCGTCGACCCAGACCAGCGCCCCCGCCGCCCGCGCCATCGCCGCCAGCGTGGCGACGTCGTTGAGGCTGCCCGTCATGTTGGAGGCGTGGTTCAGCGCGAGGAATTTCGTGCGGCCGTTCAGCAGCGGCGCCAGATCCGCGGGCTCGATCCGCCAGCTTGCGGTATCGAACGGCAGCCAGCGCACCACCAGCCCGCGCGCCTCGGCCATGGCGAGCCAGGGGGAGATGTCGCCCTCGTGATCCATCCGCGTCACGATCACCTCGTCGCCGGGCGACAGGGTGGCGCCGATCACCCGCGCCATCTGGAAGGCCAGCGTCGTCATGTTCGGGCCGATGACGATCTCCTGCCAGGAGGAGGCGTTGACGAATTCCGCCGCCGCCTCATGCGCCGCGCGCCAGATGGCGTCGGCCCGCCGCGAGGCGGCGAAGCGCCCGCCGAGATTGCTCGACGCCGTGGCCATGGCCTGCGCGACCGCCTCGATGACCGGGCCGGGCACCAGCGTTCCGGCCGGATTGTCGAGATAGGCGGTGCGCGATCCCTCCAGCGCGGGGAAGCGGCTGCGGATCAGGTCGACGGGATAGGCGGTCATGGCGGGCCCTCTTGCTGCTTGCCCCCTTTTCGCCCGCCCCGCCCGGCCCCGCCATCCGCCCCGAAGGGGAGGCGCCGTCCTCCTCGGGGGGGATGGCGCCGGGCGGCGGGGCGTGCAGGATCCGAACCGGCGCCGGGCCGACTTGGCCCGGAACCGGGCGCAACGGGAAGGAAGACCGGCATGAAGATCCGCGAATTCGGCGTCGAGATCTGGATGAACGCCTACGAGAACGACGCGAAATACAATCTGGCCGAAACCTGCGTCGATTCGATCACCATCGCGGAGCTGCTGACCCTCGCCGGGCGCAACGACGACGCGCTGGCGGAACTGCTGCCGATGCGGATGGGCTATGGCGCCATCGAGGGCTCGGACCGGCTGAAGGACGCCATCCTCGGCCTTTACGCCCGGCAGGCGCGGCAGAACGTCATCGTCACCCATGGCACGATCGGCGCCAACCACCTGGTCCATTCCGCGCTGGTGGAGCCCGGGGACGCGGTGGTGTCGGTGCTGCCGACCTATCAGCAGCACCATTCGATCCCCGAAAGCTGCCTGGCCGAGATGCGGCCGGTCTGGCTGCGGCCGGAGAACGGCTTCCTGCCCGACCTGGACGAACTGGCCGAAGCGGCCCGTGGCGCCCGGCTCATCGCGCTGACCAATCCCAACAATCCGACCGGCGCGCTGATCGACCGCGCCGGGCTGGAGGCGATCGCCGCCATCGCCCGCGCCGAAGGGGCGTGGCTGCTCTGCGACGAGGTGTATCGCGGCATCGACCAGGAGGGCGACGGCTTCACCCCGGCGATCTGCGACCTCTACGAGAAGGGCATCTCGACCTGCGGCATGTCCAAGGCGTTCTCGCTGGCGGGGCTGCGCCTCGGCTGGATCGCCGCCCCGGAGGAGGTCATCCGGGCCGTCTCCATCCATCGCGACTATACCACGATCAGCGTCGGGCGGCTGGACGACCATTTCGCCGCGCTGGCGCTGGAACATGCCGACCGCATATTGGAGCGCAGCCGGCGCATCACCCGCCGCAACCTCGCCCTCCTCGACGCCTGGGTCGCGCGGGAACCGGCGATCAGCTATGTGAAGCCGAAATCCGGCACCACCGCGCTGCTGCGCTACGACCTCGACATGCCGTCGGCCGATCTCTGCCGCGCCTTGCAGGCGGAGACCGGCGTGATGCTGCTGCCCGGATCGGCGCTCGACATGGAGGGCTGGCTCAGGATCGGCTATGCCTGCGACACCGCGGTGCTGGAACAGGGCCTCGCGCTGTTCTCGGACTGGCTGGCGGGATAGGCCGGCCCGCCTCAGAACACGAGGAAGGCCGCCGCCGTGAGATCCAGCCCCGCCTCCAGCGTGGCGATCAGGCCGCGCCCGCCCGCCGCCGACCCGTTGGCGTCGTGGAAGAGATCGCCGCTCTGCCGGTCGTAGAGGATGCGGTCGCCGGCATCGACGCTGCCGCCCGCGCCGATCACCTTGAACTTCGCGGCGTCGAGGGTGCCCGCCGCGCCGAGCCCGGCCATCGCCGCGCGGTCGAGCAGCAGCCGGTCGGCGCCCCGGGTGAAATCGGTGATCGTGACGGCGTCGGCCTGGCCGGGCGGCGCGGAAAAGACGAAACCGTCGCTCCCGCCGCCGCCGGTCAGCTGGTCGCGCCCGCCGGAGGCGATCAGCCGGTCATCGCCCGCGCCCCCGGACAGCGTGTCGCGCCCCGCGCCGCCATCGAGCGTATCGGCCCCGCCGCCGCCCGCCAGATCGTCGTTCCCGGCCAGACCGTTCAGCACGTTCCCCGCCCCGTTGCCCAGCAGGATGTTGCGCCCCTCGTTGCCGGTGCCGTCGAGGGCGGCGGTTCCGGTCAGCGTCAGGTTCTCCTGATAGCGGCCCAGCACATGCGAGATCGAGGCGCGGACCAGATCGGTGCCGGAATCGGCATAGTCGAACTGGAAGCTGTCGCCCGCGCCGATGACATAGATGTCGTCGCCCGCGCCGCAGCGATAGATGTCGGCCCCCGCCCCGCCGTCCAGCAGGTCGCGCCCCTTGCCGCCGTCGAGCAGATCGTCCCCCGCGCCGCCGTAAAGCCGGTCATGGCCGTGGCCGCCGAAAAGCCGGTCGTTGCCCGCCTCGCCATGCATCAGATCCGCGCCGTCGCCGGTGGTGGAATAGAGCGAATTGCCCTGCATGTAGTCGTCGCCCTCGCCGCCGCGCAGGGTATCGGCGCCGTCGCCGCCATCCAGCCGGTCCGCGCCCTTGCCGCCGGACAGCATGTCGCCCCCCGCGCCGCCGTCGAGGAAATTGGCGCCGAGATTGCCATTGAGCCTGTCGTCGCCCGCGCCGCCGTAAAGCGCGTCCGATTCCGGGGTCGCGACGGAATTGTCCGCCAGCCCGGCCCAGAGGATGTCGTCGCCCGCGCCCCCCTCCAGATGGTCGGTGCCCAGCCCGCCGACGAGCAGGTCGTCGCCGGTGCCGCCGTAAAGCCGGTCATGGCCGGCCTGCCCGAAGATCGTGTCGTTGCCGCCATCGCCATAAAGGTTGTCGCTGGCGCCGTTCAGGCTGGTTTGCCAATCCGGCTCGTCGGTGCCGCAATCGCCGTAAAGCCGGTCATGGCCCGCCCCGCCATAAAGCGCGTCGCCCTCGGTATGGTCCTTCCCATCGTTGTAGATGTCGCCGAAGAGGGTGTCGTTGCCGCCGAGGCCGCGCAGCGCGCCCTTCCAGGTCGCGGAATCGGCATCCGAGTAATTGTCATAGGTGCCGTCGCTGAGAACCAGCGCCGTGCCCCAGAGCAGATCGTTGCGGGCGGTGCCCTTGTTGTTGCCTTCGGGATCGCGGGCCATGAATGCCTCCATGAAATGACGGGCGGGGCAGGGCCGGCCGGATGGTCCACCCCGTGAATGGCGGCGACTCTAGCAGGCATCCCGCCATCGGCATCCCGCAAACGGGTGAGACGCCACCGAATTTTCCGCCGGGCGGGCAGCCTTCCCTCAATGGAAATCCCGGCTGGGAAACAGCAGCTTGGCCTGTTCCCTCGGATGGCGCGCCTGCCGGCGGGGGCGCGGCGGGCGGGGAGAATCGTCGGCCTGCGGCTGGGTGATCCCGACCATGTGGCCCAGCGGATGGCCGAGGCCGGCGAGATGGCCGGACAGATCCTCGATCCGTTCGGCGATCAGGTGGACCACGATCCCCTCGCGCTGGATCCGCCCGGTGACGCGCAGCAGCCGGCCGGCCATGACCACCCGGCGATGGCGGTCGAACACCTTCCGCCAGATCACGACGTTCGACACGCCCGTCTCGTCCTCCAGCGTCAGGAACACCACGCCCGAGGCGGTGCCCGGCCGCTGCCGGGTGATGACCAGCCCGCAGACCGAGACCCGCCCCGATGCCTCGATCAACCCCGTATGCGGGGTCAGCCCGGGGATCGCGGGGCGCAGCAGCGCCATCGGATGCGCGCGCAGCGTCAGGCGGGTGGCGACGTAATCCTCGACCACCTCCTCGCCCGGATGCGTGGCGGGCAGCGCGACCGGCGGCTCGCACAGCGCCTCGCCGCCGATCGGATCGGAGAACAGCGGCAGCGGCGCGGGCGCGCGGATGGCCCGCACCGTCCAGAGCGCCTGGCGCCGGGTCAGGCCCATACCGGCGAAGGCGTCGGCCTCGGCCAGACGCTCCAGCACGGCGGGCGCCAGCCCGCTACGCAGCCACAGGCTTTCGGGATCAGGATAGCCGTTGCCGCGCCCGCCCGCGATCCGGGCGGCGTCCTCCTCGCGGAAGCCCTTGATCTGCCGGAAGCCCAGCCGCAGCGCCAGCCGGCCGTCGGCCCGGCGTTCCAGCGCATTGTCCCAAAGGCTGCGGTTGGCGCAGACCGGGCGCACCTCCACCCCATGCTCGCGGGCGTCGCGCACGATCTGGGCGGCGGCGTAGAAGCCCATCGGCTGGGCGTTCAGCAGCGCGCAGGCGAAGATCGCCGGATGATGGCATTTCAGCCAGGCGGAGACATAGGTCAGCATCGCGAAGGCCGCCGCATGGCTTTCGGGAAAGCCGTAATCGGCGAACCCCCTGACCTGCGCGAAGCACCGTGCCGCGAAATCCGGGTCGTATCCGTTGGCGATCATGCCGTCGACGAACTGCCGCTCGAAGCGGTGGACGGTGCCCATGTTGCGGAACGAGGCGAGCGAACGGCGCAGCCGGTCGGCATCCTCGGCCGAAAATCCCGCCGCCACCACGGCGATCCGCATCGCCTGTTCCTGGAACAGCGGGATGCCGAGGGTCTTGTGCAACACCTCCCTCAGCGCGGGCGAGGGGTAATCGACGGGTTCCAGCTTCTGCCGCCGCCGCAGATAGGGCTGGACCATGCCGCCCTGGATCGGGCCGGGGCGCACGATGGCGACCTCGATCACCAGATCGTAGAAACTCTCGGGTTTCATCCGGGGCAGGAAATTCATCTGCGCCCGGCTTTCGACCTGAAAGACGCCGATGGCATCGGCGCGTTGCAGCATCCGGTAGGTGGCCGCGTCCCCCTGCGGGACCGAGGCGATATGGTGGTCGATCCCCTCGTGGTCGCGCAGCAGGTCGAACGCCTTGCGGATGCAGGTCAGCATCCCGAGGCTGAGCACGTCGACCTTGAGGATGCCCAGCGCATCGATGTCGTCCTTGTCCCATTCGAGGACGGTGCGGTCCTCCATCGCCGCGTTCTCGATGGGGCAGAGTTCGTCCAGCCGCCCGCGGGTGATGACGAAGCCCCCGACATGCTGGGACAGGTGGCGCGGAAAGCCGATGATCTCGCGGATGAGGGCGATGGTGCGGGTCAGGCGGCGATCCTCGGGGTTCAGGCCGAGGGCGCGCATCTGCCCGGGTCCGGTGCCGCTGTCCGATA
The DNA here is from genome assembly GCA_039808305.1 of Gemmobacter sp. Lineage (GTDB taxonomy): Bacteria > Pseudomonadota > Alphaproteobacteria > Rhodobacterales > Rhodobacteraceae > Gemmobacter. Next base: position 15,893 of record JBDHSR010000006.1, read on the forward strand.
CGCCCCAGACCAGCCCCGCGAGGCTGGCCGTCACGTCCTGCGACAGGCCCATCACCTTGCCCACCTCGCGGATCGCGGCGCGGGAGCGGAAATGGATCACCGTCGCGCAGAGCCCGGCCCGTTCGCGCCGGTATTTCCGGTAGATCCACTGGATCACCTCCTCGCGCCGCTCGTGTTCGAAATCCACGTCGATGTCGGGCGGCTCGCCCCGGTGGCGCGAGACGAAGCGCTCGAACACCATATGGATGCTGTCCGGGCTGACATCGGTGATGCCGAGCGCCCAGCAGATGATCGAATTCGCCGCCGATCCCCGCCCCTGGCACAGGATGCCCTGCGACCGGGCCTGGCTCACGATGTCGTGGACGGTCAGGAAATAGGGGGCGAATTTCATCTCCTCCACCAGCGCCAGTTCCTTGGCCGCGAGTTCCCGGTGACGCTCCGGGATCCCGCCGCCGCAGCGGCGGGCCAGCCCCTGCCCCACCAGCCGCTCCAGCCGCGCCTGCGCCGGCTCGCCCTGCGCAACCTCGTCGGGATATTCATAGCTGAGATCGCCGAGGTCGAAGCGGCAGCGCGCCGCGATCTCCAGCGTGCGGCGGAGGGCATCGGGGTGGCGGCGGTAGAGCCGGGCCATGTCGGCCGCGCCCTTCAGCCGGCGCTCGGCATTCGGCAGGGCGCGGGTGCCGATCCGGTCGATGGTCAGGTGATGGCGCAGGCAGGTCAGCACATCGGCCAAGGGGCGGCGATGGGCGCGGTGCATCAGCACGTCCCCCACCGCCACCATCGGCACCGGAACGCGCCGCGCGAGATCGGCGCAGCCGTCGAACCAGGCCTGGTCCGAGCCGTCATAGCGCGGCGCGGCGCCCAGAAAGACATCGCCGGGAAAACGGCGGGCGAGGTTGCGGAGCGGCTCCGCCGCCCGCGCCGGATCGGCGGGCGGCAGGCCGATCAGGATCATGCCGGCGCAGCCCTCGGCCAGGTCGGCCAGGAACAGCTCGCATTCGCCCTTGGCGGCGCGGCGCTTGCCCAGCGTCAGCAGCCGCGACAGCCGGTGCCAGGCCGGGCGGTCGGTGGGCAGCGCCAGCCATTCCACCGGGCAATCGCGCAGCACCAGCCGCGCGCCCACGATCAGCCGGGGCAGAACCGCGCCCTCCGGCGCCGGCAGATCCCGCGCCGCGCCGATCTGCCGGCGCGCGCTGGCATCGTGGCGGATGCTCGACCGGATCCGCAGATCCTCCCCCGCCTTGCGGGCCAGATCGCGCAGCGCGCTCCAGGCCCGCACCACCCCGGCGACGGAATTGCGGTCGGTGATGGCGATGGCCTCCAGCCCCAGTTCGGCGGCGCGCAGCACCAGCTCCTCGGGATGCGAGGCGCCGGTGAGGAAGGTGAAGTTGGTGGTGACGCACAGCTCGGCATAGCGCGGCGCGTCGGCGTCGGGGGGCGGGGCGGCGGTCACGCGAATTCCCCCTGCACGAACCAGCCGGGCGCTTGCGGCGTGTGGAACATCCAGAGCCGCCGCCCCTCGCGCGTCTCGACCCGCCAGTAGTCGCGCAGGCCCGAGCGCCAGCCGTCATCCGGCGCCCACCATTCCGGCGCGATCCGCTCCGGCCCGCTGATCCGCCCGGTGGTCAGCCACATCCGCCGCCAGCGGAACCGCCCCGGCGGAACCGGGCCCTGCCCGAGGACGGGTTCGGGCGGAAACAGCGACAGCGGACGCGGCCGGCCGGCCGGCCAGCCGCCGCAGGGCGGCGCCTCGGTCACCGGGACCAGCCGGAAGCCGCGCTCGGGCAGGTGGCTGTCCACCGGCTGAAAGCGCAGGATATTCTCCAGCCCGATCCGGGTGCCGATCCGGGTGATCAGGCTGTCGAGCCGCTCGGGCGCGGCCCTGTCCCGCCCGATCTGTTGCAGGGGCATGGGCTCGACCACCGTGGCCTCCAGGCGAAGCCGGTCGATGCCGAACCCGGCATCCACCCCCTCGATGCCGCGGGCGAACAGCGGCAATATCCGGGCCGGATCGCGCATCGCCGCCGCCAGCCGCAGCGGCACCGTGCCGTCCTGCCCGTCCACCCGGCGCAGCGTCAGGCACAGCGCCCGCGCCCCCGCCTCGCGCGCCTTCAGGCGCAGGCAGAGCGCATGGAGCAGCCGCTCCAGCCCCGCCGTCACATCCGAAGCCAGCCCGATCGGCTCCGGCAGGGTCAGCCGCACCGCGTAACGCGGCGGCTCCGCCCAGGGCGAGACCGGCTCGGGCTGCCGGCCCAGCGCCTGATCCAGCCGGATCAGCAGATCCGGCCCGAAGCGGCGCGCCAGCGGCGCGCGGGCCGTGCGGGACAGCGCCCCGATGCTGCGCAGCCCCATGCGTTGCAGGGTGGCGACCACCTCCGCCTCCAGCCGCAGGGCCGCGACCGGCAGGCCGTCCAGCGCCGCCGCGCTGCCCCCCGGCGCCGCCACCCCCTCGCCGTGATGCGCCAGCGCCCAGGCCGCGCCACGGCTGTCGGCCAGCCCCAGCCGGACCTCGACCCCGGCACAGCCCAGCCGGGCGCGCATGTCGGCCAGCATCGCCGCCTCGCCGCCATGGAGATGGGCGGCGCCGGTGATATCCAGCACCAGCCCGTCCGCATCCTCGATGCCGACCCAGGGGCAATAGCGCAGCGCCCAGCGCCGCAGCCCGGCCAGAAAACGCGCCTCCGCCGCCGGATCGGCTGGCCGCGCCCGCAAGGCCGGGCAGAAGGCGCGGGCCTCGGAAAACGGCATGCCGCGATAAAGGCCCTGCGCCTCGGCCATGGCGTTCAGGTCGTGGATACGGTCGGTATTGTCGCGCCGCAGCGTCAGCGCGAAGGGGCCGTCACTCGGGCACAGGCGCAGCGCCCGGTCGGAGGCCAACCGGGGAAACCACATCGAGGCGATGCGTCTCGGCATCCCATCGAACATGCCAGACTCCAAGAGTTCCCTTTTTGTTCTTTATAATTTCCCACCGCATCAGAGTCGAGTCCGCCCCGTCCCGCGGGTCGAAGACCGGCTGGCAGCGCCAGCGCGTCTCGGCGGCGTTGCTGCCCATGCCCTCGGGGATCAGGCACAGGCCGGTGGCGCCCCCCGCCTGCGCGGCGAGCTGCAACCGCCGCCCCTCGCGCAGGTCGAGCGGGCGGGTGATGTCGGCCACGACAAGGGCGATGGCGCCATCCTTCAGCGCCTCCTCGGCGACGGCGAGCGTATCGGTCTGGTCCCTGGTGCGGGCGAGGATCAGGCGCGACGGATCGAGGATCCCCGACAGGCCCGGCGGGTTCAGCATCTCCGGCAGCCAGGCCTCGCGGATCCAGAGCAACCGCCCCGGCATGCCGGCGCAGGAGATGGCGGCGAAGGTCGCGGCGGCGGCGCCGCAGGCTTCATGCACACGCGCCGGCCGGAGGGGAAGGGGAAGGATCGGAGCCATCCCGCCATGCTACACCGATCCCGCCGCGTCGGGAAAGCGGCCGGAACGAGGGGGGCCAACCGCGCTCACGACCCTTTTGCGGAAAGGGACCGGCGGTTCGGCAGATGGCCTGGCGGATAGCTGCCTTGTCTCGAGACAAGCTGCGGCATGGGAGCAACGCCGGGAAATGGCGGCTGTCCCCAGCCTTTGATGTGTTTCAACCCACGTTCCCGCATGGGAGCGACAATCCATTCGGCCGGGGAAACCGTGCGCAGTCAGTTTCGACCCACGCTCCCGCATGGGAGTGACCGCCGGCTGTAGCGGGAACAGGACGGCTCCGAGGTGTTTCGATCCACGCTCCCGCATAGGAGCAACCGGTCACCAGCATGAGCCGGAAGGGTCTGACGCCGTTTCGACCCACGCTCCCGCATGGGAGCGACCTCGATCCCGCATGGGAGCGACCTCGATCCCGTTCAGCATGCAGTATGAGTACAGCCCGTTTCGACCCACGCTCCCGCATAGGGACCGACCACTCGCCCTCCATGAGCCACGGACCCATGATCCGTTTCGACCCACACTCCCACACGGAAGCAACCCATGCGGCACTCGCTCGCGGTCTGACCCGTGCGCTTCCCATCCGCCCACCCCACGCCAGGCGCAGCACGGGCGCGACCGGCGATGTTTCGCTCCCGTGCCGCCGCGCGGGGCGTTCAACCGCGGGCCGCACCGCGGCCGAGCGAACGGCCCCGGCCCACGGCGGCAGGGCTTTCAGCCCCGCGCGGCGCGGGCGGCGGGGGGCGGGGCGGTTTCCTGCAAATGGGCGAAGCCGCTGCGGAAGCTGCCGGTGCCGAGGCTCACGGCGCGGATCTCGGCGATCAGGTCATGGGTTTCCGCCTGCGGGATCAGCGCCTGCACCTCGTCCCATCCCGGCCAGCCGGGGCGGGCGTCGAAGCCCAGAAGCTGGCCGCGCCGCCCGGTGACGATGCGCTGCACCCGGGGCGTGAACTCCGCCGGAACCGCGATGGCGACCTGCAAGACCGGCTCCAGCATCAGGCTGCCGCAGGCGGGCATCGCCTCGGCCATCGCCTTCTGCGCCGCCTTCTGGAAGGCCATGTCGGAACTGTCGACATGGTGGAAGCCGCCATCGGTCAGCGTCACCGCGACATCGACCAGCGGATAGCCCAGCGGACCCCTGGCGAGGAACGCCTCCACCCCCTTCTGCACGGCGGGGATATATTGCTTCGGCACCACGCCGCCGGTGATCCGGTCGTCGAAGGCGAAGCCCGCGCCGCGCGGCTGCGGCCGGATCTCCAGCGTCACATCGGCGAATTCGCCATGGCCGCCGGACTGCTTCTTGTGCCGGGCGTGGATGGTGGTGCCGCCGGTGATCGTCTCGCGGAACGGCACCTGCGGGCGGTCGCGGGTCACCGTCAGGCCGCTATCGGCCTTCATCCGCGCCAGCGCCAGCGCCAGATGCGTCTCGCCCTGGCCCTCCAGCAGGGTCTCGCCGGTCTCCGGCAGATGGCCGCAGCGCAGCGCCGGATCCTCCTCGCAGAGCCGGGCGAGCGCGGCGGAAAGCTTCACCTCGTCCGAGGGCCGCTCGGCGCGGATCGACAGCGCATGGACCGGGGCGGGCGCCTCCGGCCAATCGGCCGCCGCCCGGCCCTGCGGGGTCAGCAGATCGCCGGTGCGCGCCTCGGCCAGCCGGCCGAGCGCCACCACCTCGCCCGCCTGCGCCACGGGTTTCGGCGCCAGCTTGCGGCCGAAGGGGGCGAGCACGCCGCCCACCCGCTCGCCCAGGATGGCGCCGTCCTTCACCTCGCCGCGCCAGATGCGCGCCCAGGAGAGCTTGCCCTGCTGCCCGGCCCAGGCGGTGCGGAACACCTGCGCCAAGGGTTCGCCCTCGGGCAGGCCCAGCCGTCCGGCGGTGGCCTCCGGCCCCGGCGCGTCATGGCGCAGCGCCTTCATCAGCCTTGTGATGCCGTTCTCATTCTCGGCCGAGCCGAAGAACACCGGCACGATCAGGTCGGCCGCCAGATCGCGGCTCAGAGTCTCGTAGATTTCTCCCTGCGGGGGAACGGTGTCCTCCAGCAATTCCTCCATCAGCCGGTCGTCGAAATCGGCCAGCTTCTCCAGCATCTCGGTGCGGGCCTGCGCCTCGTCGGGCCGGGCCGCGTCGGGCAGCGCGATCAGGTCGGAGGGCTTGTGCGGGTTCCAGCGGAAGGCGCGTTCGCTCACCAGATCGACATGGCCGGTGATCCTGCCGCCCTCGCGGATCGGGATCTCGCGCAGCACCAGCGGCCGGGCCGACACCGCCTGGAGCGCGTGCAGCGTGGCGCGGACCGACGCCTCCGGCTGATCCATCTTGTTGATATAGAGCAGATGCGGGATCGCCCGGTCATCGAGGAATTTCAGCAGCGGCGCCAGCGCCGGCGCCCGTTCCGGCACGGGTTCGGCCACCACCACCACGATGTCGGCCACCGCCATCGCGCAGTGCGCGTCATATGCCAGCTCCACCGCGCCGGGGCAGTCGATCAGGGTCCAGCCCTGGCCGAGATAGTCGAAAGCGGCGATGGTGGGCTCCACCGACATCAGCCGGGCGCGCGCCTCGGGCGCGGTGTCGCCGATGGTCGTGCCGTCCTTGACATTGCCGCGCCGGGGAATGGCCCCGGCGGCGAACAGCATGTCCTCGAACAACGTCGTCTTGCCGCTGCCCTGCGGGCCGACCAGCGCCGCGCAGCGGCTGGATGGGTTGCCGTGATCGTTCCGGGCCATGTCGAGCCTCCTCTCGCCTGACGGGGGTCCGGGCGGGGCGGCATCGTCGGCGCCGTCCACGGCCCGGGTGATGCGGCCAGTGTGACGGAAGACGAGGCGCTTGTCGCGGGGGATTTGGGCCTTCGGGCGGGATGCGGTGTCGCGGGCATGGCCCGGGGACGGCGATCATCGCCCGCCGTCAGCCGCCGCCCTCGGCCGGGCGGCGGGGCCAAGGCGCCGCTCAGAGGACGAAGTAGCTTTCCTGCATCTTGATCGCATCGTCCAGAAGCACCGCGAAATCCGCGCGGCGGTCGCCATCGACATCGGCCTCGACAAGCGTGGTCTTGCCGCTGGTCTGGTAACGCAACTCGCCCGCCTCGCCGGAGAACCTGGCGGTGCCGATGAAATCGAACGCCTGATTGCCCGCCTTCGCCTTGTCCGCGTCGATCGCCGACAGCACGATGCGGTCCTGCGCCGAGAAATCGGTGATGGTGTCGCGCCCGGCTTTCGCCGCGGTGGAATCGGCGACCGAGACGAAGACGAAGCGGTCCGCGTTCGCCCCGCCGGTCAGCCGGTCGGCGCCGAGGCCGCCGGTGAGGCTGTCCGCCCCCGCCCCGCCGGTCAGCGTGTCGTTGCCCTCGCCGCCCGCGAGACGGTCGTTGCCGGCCCCGCCCTTGAAGCTGTCGCGGCCGGTTCCCCCCGCGAGATTGGCGCCGCCATTGCCCCGGATCTCGATATTGCCGGCCGCCCCCTGCATCGCGAACTGCTCGATATTGACGAAACTGTCCTCCTTCGCCTCGCCGGTGCCGAGAATGACGGTGTAGAGGGCACGGTTCGCCGCCAGCTTCTCGGCCCGCAGCACGAGGCGCACGGCCGAATCGAAGATCACCATGTCGATGCCCGCGCCGCCATCGACATGATCGGCCCCGGCATCGCCGAAGATCGTGTCATTGCCGGCGAGCCCGCGGATCACGTCGTCGCCGGCGCCCCCCGACAGGATGTCGTCGCCGGAAGACCCCTCCAGCGTGTCGGCGAAGCGCGAGCCGACCAGCCCCTCGATGGAAACCAGCCGGTCCACCCCCTCGCCCGTGGCCTGCCCGGCCTCCAGCGAGGCGGTGATCGCCTTGGCGGACAGGCTGAAATCCACCGTGTCGAAGCCCTTGCCGCCGTCGATCAGGTCATCGCTTCCCGCCACCCGTTCCTCGACGAAATCGTAATCCACCGGCTCGTCGCCCGAATAGACCAGACCGATCATCTTGAAGCCGCTGTCGCCGCACAGCTTGTCGTCTCCCTTGCCGCCGAACAGGGAATCCGCCCCCGCGCCGCCCAGCAGGTAGTCCTTGCCTTCGCCCCCGGTCAGCCTGTCGTCGCCCGCCTCGCCGGCCATCGCCTGCAAGCGCTCGCCGCGGGTGCTGGCGCCGGCTTCCAGCGTATCGTCGCCCTTGCCGCCCAGCAAGATGTCCAGCCCGCCCTCGCCGCGCAGCATGTCGTTGTCGTCGCCGCCGTTCAGCGTGTCATTGCCCTCGCCGCCCAGCAGGCTGTCCCGGCCCTTGCCGCCCTCCAGCAGGTCGTTGTCCCGCCCGCCCAGCAGGGTGTCGAGCCCGTCGCCGCCGTCCAGCGTATCGTTGCCCGCCTCGCCCTCCAGCCGGTCGTCGCCGGCCTGCCCTTTCAGCGTGTCCTTGCCGTCGCCGCCCAGCAGGCTGTCCTTGCCCTTGCCGCCCTCCAGCAGATCCAGCCCCAGGCCGCCCTTCAGCGTGTCGAGCCCGTCGCCGCCGTAAAGGCTGTCATTGTCGGCCTCGCCCTCCAGCAGGTCGTCCCCGGCCTCGCCCAGCAGGCTGTCGGCCCCGGCGCCGCCCAGCAGGCTGTCGGCATCCGCGCCGCCCGCCAGCAGGTCGCGGCCATCGCCGCCGGCCAGGCTGTCGCGGCCGGCGCCGCCATCCAGGCTGTCATTGCCCGCCTCGCCCTCCAGGCTGTCATTGCCCTCGTTGCCCCGAAGCTGATCGTTGCCCTCGCCGCCGAGGATCAGGTCGTTGCCGGGGGCGCTGGCATTGCCCGGCGTGGCGCTGTCGCCGAAGATGGTGTCGTTGCCCTCGCCGCCGTTCAGCGTATCGGCGCCCGATCCGCCCTCGATCAGATCGCCGCCCGCGCCGCCGCTGACCGTATCGGCATCGAAGCCGCCATAGAGCGAGTCGTCGCCGGCGCGCCCGTCGATCTCGTCCGCGCCGGAGCTGCCGCGCAGCCGGTTGCGGGCGCTGTCGCCCAGCAGGATGTCATCGTTGGCGGAACCGTCGACATTCTCGATCCCGCTCAGGATGTTGCGATAGATCTCGGGCCCCATGTCGGAATAGAGCAGGGTGCCGTCCGCCCGGCCCTTGGCCAGATCGACCTTGAACGAATAGTAGAAGTCCCCGAACAGGTCGAGCCAGTCGATCCCCGCCCCGCCCTCGATGGTATCCGCCCCGCCGGAGCCGGTGAAGGTATTGTCGTTCGCATCGCCGATCAGATGGTCGTCGAAGGCGGACCCCACCACATGCTCTATGTCCGAGAAGGTGTCGGTATAGCCCCAGCCGTCGGTGGCGGTCTTCTTGCCGAAATCGAAGACGATCCCCGTCGCGCCCTCGGTCGTGCCCCAGGTCGGCGAGGTTCTGGGCCGGCCCCATTCGTCCAGATAGGAATAACCGTATTCGTCCTTGTAGATGATCACGTCGAAGCCGGCGCCGCCCCTGATCGTGTCATGGCCGCCATGGGGGGTGAATTCGTTGTCGCCATCGGTGCCGGTCAGCAGATCGTCCGCGACGGTCGCCACCACCTGCTCGAAGCCCTTGATGGTGCCCTGAAGCACGATCTCGACCGTCTCGCCGCCCCATTTCTGGCCGGCATAGGTGATCTTGTAAGTGCCCGCATCGAGGTCGATGACCGAGCCCGTCGCAAAGGCGGCTATCGTGTTGCTCATCGAATAGCGGACCTGGGTCTCCCCGCCGAAATCGGTCCAGAGATAGGTGTCCTGGTATCCCACCTCGAACCTGTCGACGCCGAGCCCGCCGTCTATGGTGTCGTTCCCCGGGCTGGCCTGGACCGTATCGTCGCCCTCGCGGCCCGAGATCAGGTCGTTGTCGCTGTCGAGGACGCAGAGCGTGTCGCCCTCGACCTGCACGAAATACTGGTTGCCCATGGGGGCGCCGCCGTCGATGAAATCGCGCCCGCGCGATCCGGTCAGGCGGTCGTTCCCGCCCTCGCCCAGAATGATCCAGTTCGTATATTCGGGGATTCCGTCGGCCGTATAGGTATTGTCCGTGTCATCGCCGGTATAGGTCCAATCGTCAGACATGCTGGAGTCCCTTCAAATCCGCCCGGAGGGCCGCCGCTGCGGCCTGGCAATGGATGATCGAATGGCATGATCGTAGCATGCGCGCCGCGAATTGCATGCCCGAATTTCCCTTCCCCTCCAGCCGGCGAGGGCGAACGGGCCTCCGGCCGGGACGCCGCCCGCCCATGACGGGCGCAGGGCGGAGAAGGCGGAGACACCCCGGCAGCGCCGCGCGCCGCCGGGCAAGGGCGGGCGACAGAGGGAAGATCCCGAGGGTGGCGCGGGGACCCGGCGCGGGAGGTCCGAGGCATCCCGCCGCCTGACCGCGAGAGCGAAGGGATGAGTCCGGCGGCAAGCGCCGCCCCCGCCTTTCGGGCACGGCGCCCCCGCCGGAGCAAGGCGCGGAAAGCTCCGCTACCGCGCCAGCGCCTCGTTCCGGCGCTTGGTCCACATGCGGATCAGGTGATCCACCGCCAACCCCATGAAGGCGACCGCGAGGCCGAGCACCATGCCCTTGCCGACATCCGTGGCCGAAAGCGCGCGCTGCAATTCCTGCCCCAGATCCTGCGTGCCGATGAAGGCCGCGATGATGACCATGAACAGCGAGAACATCACCGACTGGTTCACCCCCACCATCATCACCGGCAGCGCGAAGGGCAGCCGCACATGCCACAGCATCTGGCGGCGGGTGGCGCCGTTCATCTGCGCCGCCTCGACCAGTTCGGCCGGCACGCCGCGCAACCCCTCGATGGTGTAGCGGATCAGGGGGACGGCGGCGAAGGTGACGACGGCGGCGACCACCGCCACGTCGTTCACCCCGAACAGCATCACCACCGGGATCAGGTAGATGAAGCTCGGGAAGGTCTGGAGCGAGTCGCAGATCAGCAGCATCCGCCGCGCCCGCGCCGCGCCCGCCGCCGCCCAGATGCCCAGCGGCAGCCCGATCAGCGCGGCGAGGAAGACCGAGAAGCCGACCATGTAGACGGTGATCATGGCGCGGTCCCACCAGCCGGAAAGCGCGATCAGCCCGAAGAAGGCAAGCACCACCATGGCCGAGCGCCAGCCCCCCACCGCCCGGCCCGCCGCCGCGATGGCCAGCAGGACCGCCGGGAAGGGCAGCCACAGGATCGCGTCGCGCAGCGGGATCAGCACCCAGGTGATGAGGAACCAGCGCAGCCAGGTGGTGAGCGGATCGACCAGCCGGATCAGCCAGTCGACAAGCGCGTCGACCGGGCCCGCGATGCTCAGCGCCTCGCGGCGCGGCACCTGGGCGAGCAGCGGGAAGATCTGGCTCAGCGCGAAGGCCGCGATCACCGCCGCCAGCCAGACCGCCAGCACCGGATGGCGCCGCGCCCAGGACAGCCGCGCGTCCCGATGCGCCGGCTGCCGCATCGCCCAGGCCTTCGACAGCCGGTCCAGCACCACCGCGATCAGCACGATGGTGACGCCGATCTCGACCGACAGCCCGATCTTCAGCGCCTGCAACAGTTGCAGCAGCTTCTGCCCGAGGCCGGGCATGCCGATGAAGCTCGCCAGCACCACCATGGCGAGGCATTGCATGATGACCTGGTTCACGCCGATCAGGATCTCGGTCCGGGCGGTCGGGATGCGGACGGAGCGCAGCAGTTGCCAGGGCGTCGCGCCGCCCATCCGGCCGGCCTCCACCACCTCCTCGGGCACCTTGCGCAGGCCGAGCTCCGTCATGCGGATCATCGGCGGCACCGAGAAGATGATGGTGACGATGGCGCCGGCCTTCGGCCCGACGCCGATGAACACCACGACCGGGATCATGTAGGCGAAATGCGGCAGGCTCTGCGCCACGTTCAGCAGCGGGTTCAGCAGGCGCTGCACCCCGATCCAGCGCCAGGCCGCGATCCCCAGCAGCAGGCCGGCGAGGATCGAGAACGGCGCGGCGATGGCGATCACCGAAAGCGTCTCCATCGCCCATTGCCATTGCCCCATGACGGCGATCCAGACGAAGGTGCCGCCGGACAGGGCGGCGAGCCGCCAGCCGCCCAGCCACCAGCCCAGCGCCGCCATCGACACCGCGATGGCCGACCAGGGCAGCGGCCCGATCCGCGGCCAGCGGTTCTTGCCGTAAAGCAGGTTCGCCGTCACGTCGAGCAGCCATTCCAGCATGGCCGCGAAGGCGCGGGTCACCTCCATCAGCCCGAGATCGTCGCGCAGGAAGGCGAAGACGGCGTTGATCCAGCCGGCGAAGGGCAGGATCAGCCATTCCGGCGGCCGCATCAGCCCGGCCGGCAGGACATCGCGGGCGATCACCAGCGCCGCCGCGAGGCAGAGCATCAGCAGGACGGCGCGGGAGCGGGGGGCCGTCACGGTCAGGGGAAGATGTCCGGCCATGCTCATGCCGCGTCCCCGAGAAGGATGTCGAGCGCCTTGCCGCGGTCGATCATGCCGGTGGTGCGCCCCGAGGCGTCGGCCACGGGGATCCAGTCGCGGCTGTCGCCCACCAGTTGCCGCGCGAGTTCGCGCAGGGTCCGGTCGCCGGGCAGCGCGGCGCCGCCGGACAGCCGGCCGTCGACCGGCGCGGCGAGGCCCGAGACATGCAGCACCCGCGCGCGGTCGATCTCGGCGGTGAAGCGGGCGACATATTCGGTGGCCGGTCGCAGCACGATGCGGTCCGGCGTGTCGCATTGCTCGACCCTGCCGTCCTTCATGATGGCGATGCGGTCGGCCAGCCGCAGGGCCTCGTCGAAATCATGGGTGATGAAGACGATGGTCTTTCTCAGCATGCCCTTCAGGCGCAGGAACTCGTCCTGCATCTCGCGCCGGATCAGCGGATCCAGCGCCGAGAACGGCTCGTCCAGGAACCAGATGTCGGGTTCGACGGCGAGGCTGCGGGCGATGCCCACCCGCTGCTGCTGGCCGCCCGACAGCTCGCGCGGGAAATAGCTTTCGCGGCCCTTGAGGCCGACCAGCGCCAGCATCTCGCGCGCCCGCTCGATCCGCGAGGCGCGGTCCTGGCCGCGCATCTCCAGCGGGAAGGCCACGTTCTCCAGCGCGTTGCGGTTCGGCAGCAGGCCGAAGCTCTGGAACACCATGCCCATCTTGCGCCGCCGCAGGTCGATCAGCCCGGCCTCGGTCAGCTTGCCGATGTCGCGGCCCTCGACCAGGATCTCGCCCGAGGTGATCTCGTTCAACCGCGACAGGCAGCGCACCAGCGTCGATTTGCCCGATCCCGACAGGCCCATCACCACCAGCATCTCGCCCGGCATGATGTCGAGCGTCACGTCGTGGACGGCGGTGACATGGCCTTCCGGGCGGGCCCCCGGATCGGCGCGCAGCGCCGCCAGCGCGGCTTGCGGGCGCGGGCCGAAGATCTTCCAGACATTGCGGCAGGAGATGACGGGTTCGATGGCGGTCACGATGGCTCTCCGGGCTGGGGTGGCCCGCCATCCCAAAGGACGGGCGGGCCGTGGGCTGTCAGGGGCGGGACGCGGGGCGGCTCATTGCAGCCAGGGTTTCCAGACCGCCTCGTTGGCCTCCAGCCAGGCGGAAGCGGCGTCCTCCGGCTCCATCCCGTCGACATCGACCAGCTTGGCCATCTCCGCGATCTGCGGATTGGTCAGGCTGACCTTTTGCAGCACGGCATAGGCGGCGGGCCATTTCCCGGGCATCCCGTCCCAGGCGGCGATCTTCATGTAGCCGTTGGCCGGGTTGCCGCAGTCGTAAACCCGGTCGGAATGCGGACCCACGGCGGGATCCTTGTCGCAGCCCGCCTCCCATTTCGGGAATTCCACGAATTCGCCCGGCCAGACCGCCTCGGCGAAGTTCGGCGTCCAGTTGAACAGGACGATGGGGGTCTTGTCCTTCTCGGCCGCCGCCAGCTCCGCCCAGAGCGCCGCCGCCGAACCCGCATTGACCACGGCGAAATCCATCCCCAGCGCCTCGACCTTCTCGGCATCGTGTTTCAGCCAGTCCACCGGCCCGCCGAGGAAGCGGCCCTTGTCGCCGGTCTCGGGGGTCTTGAAGGCGGCGGCGCAGGCGTTCAGCGCCTCCCAGTCCGGCAGGCCGGGGCAGGCCTCCTTGGTCCAGAGCGGATACCACCAGTCCTCGCGGGTGATCGCGTCATGGTTGCCGGCCGCGTGGATGCCGCCCTTTTCCACCGCCGCGTCGAACGAGGCGCCGAAGGCGCCCTCCCAGACCTCGGGCTCGAAGGCCACGTCGCCGAGACGGATCGCCTCGTAGACCGCCTGGCTGTCGGTCGAGACATATTCGACCGAATTGCCCATGCTCTCGAAGATCTGGCCGATGGCATGGCTCATCACGATCTGGCTGGACCAGTTGTGGATCGGAATCACGATCGGATCGGAGGAATCCTCGGCGCTCGCGGCGCCCGCGACGGCGATGGCGGCCAGAAGGGGGGCAAGCGCAAGCCTCGCAGCCCGTGCGGAACGGCTGGTTCTGATCATCTGGAAATCCCTGTTGTTGCGCCCCCAGGTTCGGTCGGGGGCTTGGCCGGAAGGTGGCCCTTCCCGACCTTCAGGCTAGGCGCGGGTTGTTACGCGGTAAGCCCCCTTCTGTGAACGGGCTGGATTAAGTTGTGAAAAATTGTTAACAGAGAGACGAAATCCGCCCCCGGCGGCAACGTCAGGAACGCCATGACCGCCAGCCCGCCCCTTCCCCGATCCTCGCCCGCGCGGCAGGCGCCGCTCCGCCCGGCGCATATCCTGATCGTCGAGGACGAGCCGGTGACCCGCAAGACGCTGGCGAGCTATCTCGACAGTTTCGGCTACCGCGTCTCGGAATGCGACACCGCCGAGAAGGCCGAGCGCGTGCTGACGGAGGACGAGCCCGACCTGCTGCTGGTCGACATCAACCTTCAGGGCCGCGACGGGCTGGAGATCACCCGCGACCTGCGCAGCCGGTCGGAAATCGGCATCATCCTGATCTCCGGCCGCACCGACGAGGTGGACCGGATCATCGGGCTGGAGCTCGGCGCCGACGATTACGTCTGCAAGCCGTTCAACCGGCGCGAGCTGCTGGCGCGGATCAAGAACCTGCTGCGCCGCACCCAGGCCCTGCGCCAGATCGCCCGCAGGAGCGTCCGGTTCGAGGGCTTCGGCTTCGAGCTGGCCACCCGGCAACTGACCGGCCCGCAGGGCGAGACGATCCCGCTGACCCGCGCGGAATACGAGTTGCTGCGGGCCTTCGTCTCCGCCCCCGGCGTGGTGCTGGGCCGCGAGCGGCTGGCGGCGGTGGTCTCGCCGCGCCGGGGCGGGGTGAACCTCCGCAGCGTCGACGTGCTGGTGCAGCGGCTGCGCGGCAAGCTGGGCGACGATCCGCGCACGCCGCGCATCCTGTCGACGGCGCATGGCGAGGGCTATGTCTTCACCGCCGCGCTCGACTGATCGGGCAGCGCGGCCAGCTCGGCCAGGATCGCCGCGCGCGCGTCGGCGGCCAGCGGCGCCAGCCGCGCCAGCGCCGCCGGCGCCGCATTGCCGGCGCGCGCCTGCCGGTCGATCTCCTGAAGGCAGTCCACCAGCGGCGCAAG
>JBDHSR010000007.1:0-27746 GCA_039808305.1 Gemmobacter sp.
TGCAACGCATGGGCCGCGCGCTGGTCGCGCCGCCGCCCGGCGCCTTCCTGCAAGCCACCGCCGAGGGCGAGGCCGCGCTGCTGGCGGCGGTGCGCGAGGCGGTGGGCCGCGCCGCCCGCATCACCGATCTTTTCGCCGGCTCCGGCACCTTCACCCTGCCGCTGGCCGAACAGGCCGAAATCCATGCGGTCGAGGGCGACGCCGCGATGATGGCCGCGCTCGACAAGGGCTGGCGGCAGGCCGGCGGGTTGCACAAGGTGACCTGCGAGACGCGCGACCTGTTCCGCCGCCCGCTGGAGCCCGACGAGTTCAAGGGGGTGGAGGCGGTGGTGATCGACCCGCCCCGCGCCGGGGCCGAGGCGCAGATGCGCCCGCTCGCCCGCTCCGGCGTGCCGGTGATCGCCATGGTCTCCTGCAACCCGGTCACCTTCGCGCGTGACGCGCGGCTTCTGACACAGGCGGGCTATCGGCTCGACTGGGTGCAGGTGGTCGACCAGTTCCGCTGGTCGGCGCATGTGGAGCTTGCCGCGCGGTTCAGCCTCTGAGCCTGCGCACGGAGCCTTGATCCCTCTGTGACATTGCGCACCGATATACAGTCTAGGCAGACTGTGGCATTCTGGGTTAGGGCAGCAAAAAAGAAGCAGACAGGCAACCCGATGGCGGTTCTCCGTATTCTCACGGCATTCGTGCTGGTCCTGGCGCTGGCCTCCTGCGGCGGCGGCGGTAGCAAGTTTCGCGCCTATAACGGCCCGAAGGTCACCTCGATCCAGGTCCACAAGGGCGCGCGGAAGATGTATCTGCTGCACAATTCCAAGGTGCTGAAGCAATACGACGTCTCGCTGGGCTTCCAGCCGGTCGGCCACAAGCAGTTCGAGGGCGACGGCAAGACGCCGGAAGGGCTCTACTACATCAGCTACCACAATCCGAAGAGCCGCTATCACCTGTCGCTCGGCATCTCCTACCCCAACGAGCGGGACCGAAGCTATGCCTCCAGCATGGGCCGTCCGCCGGGGGGCGACATCATGATCCACGGCCGCACGAAATACAAAGGCATCAACGAGGGCGACTGGACCGCCGGCTGCATCGCGGTGCGCGACAAGGAGATGGAGGAGGTCTATGCGATGGTGACGCAATATACCCCGATCTTCATCCTGCCCTGACCATCCGACGCAATGGGAAACGGGGGCCGCGGGGCCCCCGTTTCCCATGTCGCCCGCGCCGGTTCACTGCGCCGGCATGCGGTCCATTTCCGAGGTGACGGTCTGGCCGAGCGCGATGGCCGAGACCCGCGCGGCGGGCGCGCGCATGCTGTCGCCGGTGAGCAGCGTCCACCAGATCTTGCCGCTGGGTTCCTGATACCAGGCGAAGCCGAGCTCGTTCGACTGCGGATCCATCAGGATCGCCCGCGTATCCGGCTGCCGCGACCAGGCGGCGAGGGTCTCCAGCTCCGATTCGTAGGTTTCCGAGATCAGCTCGCCGTTGAAATGGCCCATATAGCCGGCGCGCTGCGCCCTGAGCAGCGGCGAGGAGCCGTCCGAGCCGAAATGCCAGGGCCGGTTCTGGCGCGACATGTCCTGCGAATGCGCCAGCGCCGCCGCGTTCAGTTGCGCGTTCAGTTGCAGCGGCTGCGCCCCCTTGGCGGCCCGCAGCGTGTTGACGGAATCGAGCAGGCGATAGGGGATCTCCGCCTCGGACCGCTTGTCGATCTTGTAGACATGCGGCAGCGGCCGCCCGTCCGCCCCGACCAGAGGCTGGGTGGACGGCGCGGCGCAGGCCGCGAGAAAGGTCGCCGTACAGACCGCCAGAACGGAATACTTCTTCATTTTTGGCACCGGAAGGGGAACAGACCGCCTGTCTTTAGCCAATCGGGATGCGGGGATCAAACGCAAGTCTGCGTGAACGCGCCGAATGACAGGAGATTGATTTGCGCTGTTGCGCCGCAGCGGCTAAGAACCGCGCAAACATTTTCTCGGAGTTCGGCAATGCTTGCTGATGACAGTTTCCGGCCCAGCCGCCGCGCCGTCCTTGGCGCGGCCGCAGCCGTTCTCGGCGCCTCCGTCCTGCCCGCCGCGGCGCAGGTGCAGGGATCGGTGCGCAACAACATCTCCAGCTTCCGCATGCTGGACTGGCAGCCCTATTTCACCAATCTGGCGAAGGGCGCGATCCTGGTCGACACCCTGTCCCGCGCGCTGCATTTCTGGGGCGAGGACCAGATGACCTACCGGCTCTATCCGACCTCGGTGCCGCTGTCGGAAGAGCTGACCCGCCTCGGCCGGACCGAGATCATCAAGAAGGTCGTCGGCCCCGACTGGCGCCCGACGCCTTCGATGAAAGAGCGCAATCCCGACTGGCCGGACTACATTCCGCCCGGCCCCGACAATCCGCTGGGCACCCGCGCCATGTGGCTGAGCTGGCCGGCCTATCGCATCCACGGCACCCACGACACGCGCAAGATCGGCCGCAAATCCTCCAACGGCTGCATCGGCATGTATAATGAACATGTCGAGGAACTGTTCGAACTCGCGCAAGTTGGCACGCAGGTGTTGCTAATTTGACGACAAGATGTGGTGCCATGAAAGCCTTGCATGACACCGCATTGCGCGCGTTGCACTTCAGGACTAGACACCGCTTTACGAGGTACAGTCTTGGGCGCGCCGCATCGCCTCTGCAACACTCCGATGCTGCGCAATAACTGGAGGTTACTATGAAGAAAATCGCTCTCGCCGCCGCGCTGTCGGTCGCCGCTTCGTCCGCCTTCGCCGGTGGCGTCGTCGAGCCGGTGATGGAACCGGAAGTCGTCAAAGCCGCGACCTCGTCGTCGTCGGGCGGCATCGTCGTTCCGCTGCTGCTTCTGGTCGTTGTCGCGGCTGCCGTCGCCAACTGATCCGGGTCACGCATTCGTGACGAAGGCGTCGGGGTTCCCGGCGCCTTCTTCTTTTTCCGCGCCGCTTCGCGGAGACCGGGGAAGGGGGCGCCGCCCCCCGGGATATTTCCGAACAGATGATCGGAGGCGGTCAGGCCCAGCCTTGCAGGTTGGCGCGAATCACCTCGGTCAGCGCGGCGATATGGGCCGCGTCGGTGTTGAGGCAGGGGATATAGGTGAAGACCTCGCCGCCGGCATGTTCGAACGCCTCGCGGATCTCGCCGTTGATCTCTTCCAGCGTCTCGATGCAGTCGGCGCTGAAGGCGGGGGCCATGACGGCGATGCGCTTCTTGCCCTGTTTCGCCAGTTCGGCGACATGCTCCACCGTATAGGGCCGCAGCCATTCCTCGGTGCCGAAGACCGACTGGAAGCTCACGTCGATCGCGCCCTTTTCCCATCCCAGCCGCTCGCGCAGCAGGCGCGTCGTCTTCTGGCACTGGCAGTGATAGGGGTCGCCCTCGCGCAGATAGCGCTGCGGCATCCCGTGATAGGAGGTGACCAGCACGTCCGGCCGGTGATCCAGCGTGGCATAGACCCGCTCGACCGATTGCGCCAGCGCCTCGATGTAAAGCGGATGGTCGAAATATTCCGCCACGGTGCGGGCGGCGGGCTGGCGCTTCTCGCGCATCAGGGCGCGGAAGAACTGGTCGTTGGCGGTGGCGGTGGTGGCGCCGGCATATTGCGGGTAGAGCGGGAAGAACAGGATCTTCTCGCAGCCCGCCGCCACCATGGCGCGCAGCTTGTCCGGGGTGGAGGGGTTGCCGTAGCGCATGCAGAAATCGACCACCACCGTCTCGCCGAAGCTGTCGCGCAGGGCGGCGGCGACGGCCTCGGTCTGGTCGCGCGTGATGGTCATCAGCGGGCTCTCGTTGCGCTCCTTGTCCCAGATCAGCCGGTAATTCGCGCCGCTGGTGAAGGGGCGCTTGCTGAGGATGATCAGTTGCAGCAGCGGCTGCCATTTCCAGGCCGGATAGTCGATCACCCGCCGGTCCGACAGGAACTCGTTCAGGTAGCGCCGCATCGACCAGTAGTCGTGGTTGTCGGGCGTGCCGAGATTGGCGAGCAGCACCCCCACCTTCGCGGGCTTGACGGGGGGGTGATCGGCGGGCGCCTCGGCCAGCCGGCCTTCGCCCGGGCGGATCAGATCCTTCACCGCATCGCGCAGCGCGTCGAGCATGGCGTGTCTCCTGCTGTGGCTCCGCCCTCCGAGATAGCGGCGCGCGGCGCGGGGTCAACTGCCGTTTTTCGTCGCAGCGTCGCGGACGGCCTTCAGCGCGTCCTCCAGCCGATGGGCGGCCGAACCGGGGCGGAGCGGTTTCTGCTGGCTGTCATGCGGCGCCCAGCCGCTGAGGCAGATCACCTCGAAGGTGGCGGGGATGCGGCCCTCCTGGCCGAAGCCCTCGGCATAGCGGCGCGCGGCGTCGATCAGCAGGCGGCGCGGGGTGAACCGGCGGGGCCGGGCGGCAAGCGCGCTGGTCTCGCCCATGGCGCGCAGGTCGGCCATCAGGTGGAAGGCGTCGCGATAGCTGGCGATGCGGGTGAAGCCGTCGGCCACCGGCAGCGCCAGCCCGGCGCGTTGCAGCAACGCGCCGAGATCGCGGATCTCGCCCATCGGCAGCACGCGCGGCGACAGCCCGCCGGTCAGCGCCGCCTCCGCCTCGGCGAGGCTGGCGCGGAGTTCGTGCAGCGTGCGCCCGCCCAGGGTGAAGGCCATGAGGAAGCCGTCGGGCTTCAGCGCGCGGCGGCATTGCACCAGTTGGCCGACCGGATCGTTCGCCCAATGCAGCGCCATGGCGTGGATCACCAGATCATGCGCCCCGGGCGCGAGATCCAGCACCTCCTCATCGGCAACGATCTTCGCGCCCGGCAGCGCGTTTTCCCAGATTTCGGCAAAAGGCGTCACGATGGCGGGCTGCGTAAACCGCCTGTTAACCGCGAGCAGTCTTTCCTGAACCTCGAGGACGGCGTCGTCATGCAGGAACAGCGCGTCGCGGCGATGGCGGCGGCGGTGCAGGGTCAGGGCGGTGCGGTCGACAAGCTGCGGGGGGGTCATGCTGCCTCCTTGCTGGCGCGACCATAGGAGGGGCGCATGGGAATGCAAGCGGCGGTGCGACTGATCTACCCGCCCCAATGCCTGACTTGCGAGTCGTTGGTGACCACGGATTTCGGGCTGTGCCCGCGTTGCTGGCGTGAGACGCCCTTCATCGCGGGGCTGGTCTGCGATTGCTGCGGCGCGCCCCTGCCGGGGGAAGATCCGGGCCATCCGGTGCAATGCGACGACTGCCTCGCCATCGCGCGGCCGTGGAGCCGGGGGCGCGCGGCGATGCTCTACCGCGACAATGCGCGGCGGCTGGTCATGGCCTTCAAGCATGGCGACCGGCTGGATCTGGCGAAACCGGCGGCGGGCTGGCTGAAGCGGGCGGCGGAGCCGTTGCTGGCGCCCGACACGCTGGTCGCGCCGGTGCCGCTGCACTGGCTGCGGCTGATCCGGCGGCGCTACAACCAGTCGGCGCTGCTGGCGGGGCAGCTTGCCCGGCTGGCCGATCTGCCGCATTGCCCCGACCTGCTGATCCGCCGCCGCAACACCCGCAGCCAGGAGGGGCGCGACCGCGAGGGGCGCTTCGTCAATGTCGCCGAGGCGATCCGCGCCAATCCGAAACGGCTCTGGCAGATGGAGGGGCGGCCGGTGCTGCTGGTCGACGATGTGATGACCTCGGGCGCCACGCTCGGCGCCTGCGCCGAGGTCTGTCTGGCGGCGGGGGCGGCGCGGGTGGATGTGGTGGTGCTCGCCCGCGTTGCGAAGGAGGGCTGATCGGCTATAGTCTCGCCGCGACTGCGGGAATGCCAAGGGATACGCCATGAAGACCGTCGAGATCTACACCACGCCGACCTGCCCCTATTGTCTGGCGGCGAAGCGGCTGCTGACGAAGAAGGGCGCGGCCTTCACCGAGATCGACGTGAGCCGCGACCCCGACCTGCGCGCCGCGATGACCGACCGCGCGGGCGGGCGGCGGACGGTGCCGCAGATCTTCATCGGCGGGGTGCATGTCGGCGGCAGCGACGACATTCACGCGCTGGATGCGGCGGGCAAGCTCGACCCGATGCTGGCGGGCTGAGCCATGCGGGTCGGGCTGGTTCAACTCACCGTCAATGACGATCCGGCGGCCAATCTGGCCGCGACGCTGGCGCTGGTGCGGGCGGCGGCGGAGGGGGGCGCGCAGTTCGTGCTGACGCCGGAATGCACCAACCTGCTCGCCTCGGGGCGCGAGCGGCAGCGGGCGCTGATGCGCCCCGAGGCGGAGGACGCAACGCTCGCCGCCCTGCGGGCCGAGGCGAAGGCGCGGGGGATCTGGCTGCTGATCGGCTCGCTCGGCCTGCTGACGCAGGACGAGGACGGGCGATTCGCCAACCGCTCCTTCCTGATCGGGCCGGAGGGCGAAATCGTCGCGCGTTACGACAAGATCCACATGTTCGACGTGAACGTGACGGAGACCGAGGTCTACCGCGAAAGCGCCAGCTTCCGTCCCGGCGCGCAGGCGGTGGTGGCGGAGACCCCTATCGGGCGAATCGGCCTGGCGGTCTGCTACGACCTGCGCTTCCCGCATCTGTTCCGCCGGCTGGCGCAGGGCGGGGCGGAGATCCTCACCGTTCCGGCCGCCTTCAACCACCTGACCGGACAGGCGCATTGGGAGACATTGCTGCGCGCCCGCGCCATCGAGACCGGCTGTTTCGTGCTGGCCCCCGCCCAGACCGGGGTGCATCGCGAGGCCGACGGCAAGGAGCGGCGCACCCATGGCCACAGCCTCGCCATCGCGCCCTGGGGCGAGGTGCTGGCCGATGGCGGCAGCGAACCGGGCGTGACCTTCGCCGAGATCGACCTGGCCGAGGTCGCGAAGGCGCGCGGCCGCGTACCCTCGCTGTTCCACGACCGCCCGTTCGACGGTCCGTGATGGCGGAAACCGACGATCTGGCCATCGCGCTGTTCGGCGAGCTGTTCATGGCCGACCAGCTTGCCCGCAACCGCATCTCGCGGGTGCTGCCGAAGGGGATGGAGCTGTCGCATTTCGGCGTGCTGAACCACCTCGCCCGCATCCAGGAGGAGCGGACGCCGGCGCAGCTTGCCCGCAGCTTCCACGTCACGCGCGGCGCGATGACCAATACGCTGGCCAAGCTGGAATGGGCGGGCCATGTCCATATCCGCCCCGACTGGGATGATGCGCGGCGCAAGCTGGTGGCGATCAGCCCGGCGGGCCGGGCGGCGCGCGACGCGGCGGTGCAGGCCATCGCGCCGCTGATCGGCGAGGTGGTCTCGGCGCTGGGGGCCGACCGGGTGCGCGCGGTGCTGCCGGTGCTGCGCGAGATGCGCACCCAGCTGGAAGGCGACGCCTGACCTCAGCGGAAGGCGTTGCGGGCGCGGGTGCCGATGCCGAAGGCGTCGTAAAGCAGCTTCACCACATTGTTGGTCACCAGGACCGAGCTTTCGGTGACCAGCACCAGGTCGCGGTCCTGGATCAGGAATTCGCCCGCGCTGAACAGCCCGTCGGCGGTGGTCAGATCCACCGCGAAGATCGTGCGTTCCTTGGCCGGGCCGCTGCCGTCGCTGCGGAGGTCGTCGGGCCGGTAATTGCGCAGGATCAGCACGCCCTTCGGATTGGCGCGATTGTCGTTCATGCCGCCGATCAGCGAGGCGGCGTCGAGCGCGGTCACCTTGTCGTTCGGGAAGGGGATCTGCGCCTCCTGCTTGGCGGCGCCGAGCGACAGGAAATAGCGCTCGTCATCCTCGACATACACCTTGTCGCCGCCGCGCAGCGTGGTGTCGAACGAGGGGCTTTTCATCAGCTTCTCGGCCGAGATGCCGTAAAGCTTGCCCGACCGCATCAGGCGCACCTGCGGGTTCTTCATCCCCTTGTCGATGCCGCCGCCCATGGCGATCAGGCTGAGGATCGAGAAGTCGCGGTCCGGCATGACGAAATTGCCGGGATTGGCCACGCCGCTCACCAGGTCGACCGAGCTTTGCCGCCCGGCGGTATGGTTGAGCTGCACCTGCGCGGTGGGGATGATCGCGGCGAATTTCTTCTGGATGGTGTCGCGCGCCTTGTCGGGCGACATCTTGGCGATATAGACCTGATCGACATAGGGCAGGAACACCTCGCCGTCGGGCGAGACGCGAATCCCCTTCAGTTCCACCACCTTCTGCCCCGGCTGGGTGAGCAGCGAGCTTTCGCCGTTGTCCCAGATCGCCAGATCCATCATGTCGCCCGGCTGGATGATCTGCGAGGCCGGCCCGCGCTCGCGCGAGATCCAGCCCGAGGGCGGCGTGGCGCCGTGCCTGGGCCAGGAGTTCAGCTTCGGCAGGGTTTCCCGGCTGACCGGAAAGACGGCGAAGTCCGCCTCCGGGTCGTCGGCGCCGCGCAGGATCTGGCCGGCATTGGGGCCGCCGCCGGGCATATCCCCGCAGCCCGACAGGAATCCAAGGCCGGCTGTGAGCAGGACCAGCTTCCCCGCATGTGTCAGCATCATATACTCCGATCGTGCCGCACCTGGCAGGGTGGACTTTGGCAGCGGGTGCAAGATACTTGCCGCGCGGCGGGGGTTCAACTGCCGAGTTGGGCTGCGGAGTGGCTTGGGCGATGATCTGTATCCCGGGGGCATCCGGTCGTCTCGGCCATATGGTCCGGTGCTTCTGGCGCCGGACGGATGTGCTGTTCCTGGGGCGCCGGGGCATCGGGCCGGGCTGGTCGCGCTGGGACATGCTGGCCGGGCCCGCGCCGTTCGGCCGCGAGATGGCGGGGGGCGTGATGCTCTGCCTCGCCGGCGGCGTGCCGGGCGGGGCGGCGGAGCCGGGGCGGAACGCCGATCTCGCGCTCGCGGCCTGCGCGGCGGCGCGGGCGGCGGAGATGCGGCATGTCTTCATCGCCTCTTCCGCCGCGGTCTATGGCGCGGGGCCGCCCGATGGGCGCCCGCTGGCCGAGGAGGATGCGGCGGTGCCGCTGGCCGAATACGGCCGGACCAAGCTGGAGATGGAGCGGGCGGTGGCCGCGTGGCGGGGCGACGGGCCCGGGGTGACGATCCTGCGCATCGGCAATGTGATCGGGGCCGATGCGCTGGTCGGCGCCGATCCCGATCCGGCGGCGGTGAAGGGGCTCGATCCGGTCGCGGGCGGGGCGGGGCCGGTGCGCTCCTATATCGGGCCGGGGCGGCTCGCGCATGTGCTGGAGGCGCTCTGCGATCTGGCGCTGGCCGGCCGGGCGCTGCCGGATCTGCTCAATGTCGCGGCGGCGCGGCCGGTGGCGATGGGCGACCTGCTCGATGCCGCCGGGCTGCCCTGGCGCCCCAACCCGCCCAATCCCGCCGTCATCCCGGTCGTGGCGCTGGACACCCGCCGGCTGGAGGCGCTGCTGCCCGGCTGCGCCGGCGACGGCTCGGCGCGGGATCTGGTCGCCGACTGGCGGGAGTGGCGGCGGAGGAGGGCGGCATGACACCGCAGAAACGCCTGTTCGACCTGATGCTGGCCCTTTTGCTGGCCGCCGTGCTGGCGGTGCCCTTCGCGCTGCTTCTGCTGGCGCTGCTGCTGATCGAGGGGCGGCCGGTCTTCTATGTGGCCGAGCGGATGAAGGCGCCGGGCGTGCCGTTCCGGCTGTGGAAGCTGCGCACGATGACCGTGGTCAAGGCCGATAGCGGCGTCTCGGGCGGCGACAAGGCGGCGCGCATCACCCCGGTCGGGCGCTGGCTGCGCGCGGCGCGGCTGGACGAGGTTCCGCAGCTCTGGAACGTGATCCGCGGCGACATGAGCTTCGTCGGCCCGCGTCCGCCGCTGCGTCTCTATGTCGAGCGCTTCCCGGGGCTCTATGGCCGCGTCCTGCGCAGCCGACCGGGCATCACGGGGCTCGCCACGCTGCATTTCCACGCGCATGAGGAATGGCTGCTGGCCCGCTGCCGGTCGGCCGCGGAAACCGATGCGGTCTATTCCCGCCGCTGCGTGCCGCGCAAGGCGACGCTCGACCTGCTCTACCAGAGGAACCAGAGCCTCTGCCTCGACCTCGTGATCCTTTATCGGACCGGGGCGGGCGTCCTGCTGCGGCGTCTGCTCGGAAAATAGGCATCTTGCCGCCGCCGGAAAAGATTGTGCCGCCGCGCGCCTTGTTGCAGAATGTATGCTATTGTAACAGGTGTTCCTGTGGCGAATTGATTTTTTCCGACCATACCGGAGCCACCGGGCCGGCGCGACAACGGACAAACAAAAGATGAAGATCATTCGGCGTGGATCGTTTGCGATCCTGTCCAGGCTGACACGCAGGGACAAGCAGTTTGTTTTGTTCATGATCGACGCGGTGCTGCCGCCGCTCGTGCTGATCCTTGCCATCGCGCTCGCGCATAACGGGTTCCGGCCCTTCGTCTACCGGCCGGAACTGTTCTACATGCTGCCGGTGGTGTCGATGGCGGGGGGGGGCGCCTCCGCCTGGCTGGGAATCCCGCGCATCCAGCTCAAATCCTATGAGACGACGGCGATCCTGCGCACCGGCGCCTATGCCGCGCTGGTGACGGTGGTCGCCGCCGTGCTGAGCCGTCTCATCCTGCCCAGCTTCAGCGCGGCGGGCGTGGTGATCTATGGGCTGATGCTGTTCCTGCTCGCCGCAGGCACCCGGATGATCATGCTGCATGCGCTGCTCTGGGTGCTGCGGCAGGGCCAGCCCAAGCATCGGGTGCTGATCTACGGCGCCGGCACCACCGGCACCCAGCTTGCCGCCGCCCTGCGCTCGCACGAGCGCATCGTGCCGGTGGCCTTCATCGACGACAACGATACGCTGCATTCCACCACCATCGCCGGGCTGCGCGTCCTGCCCCGCGCCGCGCTGAAGGATTTCGTCGAGCAGCGCGACATCGACCGCATCATCCTCGCCATGCCCTCGGTCTCTTCGCCCAAGCTGGCGCGCCTCTCGCGCGATCTGAAGTATATGGGCTTCAAGGTGCAGTCGCTGCCATCTTTCGCCCAACTGGTCGGCGAGGAGGAGCTGATCGACAACCTCGCCCCGGTGGCGCCCGGGCAATTCCTCGGCCGCGCGCAGGTGGGCGACATGCTGCCCCAGGGGCGCGAGGCCTATCGCGGCAAGTCGGTGCTGGTCTCGGGGGCCGGCGGCTCGATAGGCTCGGAGCTGTGCCGCCAGCTCATCTCCTGCAACCCGGCCCGGATCGTGCTCTACGAGGTGAGCGAGGTCGCGCTTTACACCATCGACCGCGAATTGAGCGAGCTGGCCGAGGGCACCGGGGTGGAGATCGTGCCGGTGCTCGGCTCCGTCACCGATTCCCGGCTGACCCGCATCGTGATCCAGGATCACCGGATCGAGGCCGTGTTCCACGCCGCCGCCTACAAGCATGTGCCGCTGGTCGAATCGAATCCGCTGGCGGGGCTGGCGAACAACGTGCTGGGCACCCGCACGCTGGCCGAGGCCGCCAACGATGCCGGGGTGGGGCGGTTCATCCTGATCTCCTCCGACAAGGCGGTGCGGCCGACCAACATCATGGGCGCCTCGAAGCGGCTGGCCGAACTGGTGGTGCAGGACATGGCGAAACGCTCGCGCGGGACGGTGTTCTCCATGGTGCGCTTCGGCAATGTGCTGGGCTCCTCCGGCTCGGTCATCCCGCTGTTCAAGGAACAGATCGCGCGCGGCGGCCCCGTCACCCTGACGCATGAGGACGTGACGCGCTATTTCATGACGATCTCCGAAGCGGCGCGCCTCGTGCTGCTGGCCGGCTCGTTCTCGGATGCCGAGACCTCGCGCGGCGGCGATGTCTTCGTGTTGAACATGGGCGATCCGGTGCGCATCCGCGACATGGCGGTGCAGATGATCCAGGCCGCCGGCTATTCCGTGCGCGACGAAGATCATCCGGACGGCGATATAGAGATCGTGGTGACCGGGTTGCGGCCGGGCGAGAAGATGCACGAGGAACTGCTGATCGGGGCCGGCCTGCTGACCACGCCGCATGCCAAGATCCTCCGCGCCCGCGAGGAAAGCCTGTCGGAACTGGAACTCGCCTCCGCGCTGCGGGCGTTGCGCTCGGCCATCGCCACCGGCGACCAGGACGCGGCGCGCGAGGTGGTGACCACCTGGGTCCATGGCTACCAGCCGCCCGCCGTGGCGGCGGCGGCGCGCTGATCGACAATGCAAACCGGCCAGCCCCGATTGTTGCCCGCCGCGCTTTGCCCTAGACTGCCGCGAAACGGAAAAGGCGGAGCGACGATGTACCGATTCAAGACCGCGCGCGGCAGGTTCCTTCTGGCGACCTCGCTTGCCGCGATCGGGTTTGCGGGGTTCTCCCTGGCGGAAACCGGACCCTCGCTGAATTTCTACGGGGCGCCCGGCCTGATCGACATGCCTTCGGGCGAGGCGCAGCTCGACGGCAACCTGACCGTCTCCTCCGGGCATTTCGGCCCGGTCAGCCGCACCACGCTCAGCTTCCAGATCACGCCGCGCCTGTCCGCCAGCTTCCGTTTCCTCGGGATCCGCGACTGGAACGCCAACAGCGCCTGCCAGCCGAATTGCGGCCCCAGCAATGGCGTGAACCAGTTCGCCACCTATTACGACCGGTCCTTCGACGTGCGCTATCAGGTGCTGAGGGAAAGCCGCTACCTGCCGTCGGTGACGGTCGGGCTTCAGGACCTCGCGGGGACGGGCATCCTGTCGGGCGAATATATCGCGGCGACCAAGCACATCACCCCGCGGCTCAAGGGCACGGTCGGTCTCGGCTGGGGGCGGCTGGGCAGCCATGGCGACATCGGCTCGCCCTTCGGCAAGCGCGATCCCATCAATGTGGGCGAGGGCGGCGATTTCAATATCGACCAATGGTTCCGCGGCCCCGCCGCGCCCTTCGCGGGCCTCGAATGGCAGGCGACGGACAAGCTGACGCTCAAGGCCGAATACTCCTCGGATGACTACGCCTTGGAAGCCGGCCGGCGCGGCACCTTCGAGAAGAAAAGCCCGTTCAACTTCGGCGCCGAATACCGGGTGAACCCCTGGGTCACCGTCGGCGGCTATTACATGTATGGCAGCGAGGTCGGCTTCGCCGCCCATTTCCTGATGACGCCCGGCCAGCGGCCGACCGGCGGCATCAAGGACGGCGCGCCCGATCCGGTGAAGCTGCGGCCCAGCCGGCAATCCGATCCCGACGCCTGGTCGCCGGAATGGGTGACGCAGGAGAATGCCGCGCCGATCTTCATCACCAACCTGAACAAGCGGCTGGAGCAGGACGGCATCCTGGTCGAGGCCATCGGCTACAGCGCCGGCACCGCGCAGGTGCGCATCCGCAACACCCGCTACGACGCCGAGGCGCAGGCCGTCGGCCGGGTCGCGCGGGCGATGTCGCATGTGATGCCCGCCTCGGTCGAGACCTTCGAGATCGTGCCGCTGGTGAACGGGATGCCCGCCTCGAAGGTGACGCTGCGCCGCTCGGATCTGGAGCGGCTGGAATTCGATCCCGACGCCAGCCGCAAGATGCAGGCCGGCGTCAGCGTCGGCGGCCCCGACGGGCGCGCGCCGAACCTGACCTACGACCCCGCGCTTTACCCGAGCTTCACCTGGTCGCTGGCGCCCTATAACCGGATCCGGCTGTTCGACCAGCGCGAGCCGTTCAAGATGGATGTCGGGCTGCGGCTCGCGGTGCGCTACGATTTCGGGCCGGGCTGGGTGCTGCAAGGCTCGGCCACCAAGAAGATCGCCGGCAATCTCGACGATCCGCCGCCGGACATCACCACCGGGTTGCAGCCGGTGCGGTCGGACGTGGATCTTTACGACGCCAATGCCGATCCCGCGCTGGAAAGCCTGACGCTGGCGAAATACGCCTATCTCGGCCACGATACCTATGGCCGGGTGACCGTCGGCTATCTGGAGCGGATGTTCGGCGGCATCTCCACCGAGGTGCTCTACAAGCCGTCGGCAAGCCGCTGGGCGGTGGGGGCCGAGGTGAACTATGTCGCGCAGCGCGACACAGACGGACAGTTCGGTTTCAGCGAATACGACTATCGCGTCGCTACCGGGCATCTGTCCGCCTATTACGCCTTCGCGCCGGGCTTCCATGCCCAGCTCGATGTCGGCCGCTATCTGGCCGGCGACGTGGGCGCGACGCTGAGCGTGGACCGCGAGTTCGAGAATGGCTGGCGCGTCGGCGCCTTCGCCACCAAGACCGATGCCTCGGCCGAGGATTTCGGTTCCGGCTCGTTCGACAAGGGCATCCGGCTCGAAGTGCCGCTGAGCTGGGGGATCGGGCGCCCGCATCGCAAGAAGTTCGAGACGGTCATCCGTCCCTTCGGGCGCGACGGCGGCGCGCGGCTGGATGTGAGCGGACGGCTCTACGACTCGATCCGGGATTACCAGGAGTCCGGCATTCAGGAGCAGTGGGGAAGGTTCTGGAAATGATTCGGACGATACGCGCCGTCGCGGCGCTGGCCGCCCTTGCTTTGCTGGCCGGCTGCGGCAACGACAAGAACCAGTCGGCCCCGCTGGCCAGCGGGTTCGCGAACTTCTCCAAGGCGCTGATCGCCAAGCGCCAGGCCGCCGGAGCGGCGCAGCCGATCACCCGGCAGGATCTCGCCGCGCTGAACACCTCGGTCATCATGGGCGAATTGCGGGCGGCGAATTCGACCATCTATCTGGTGCCGGTCTCGCGCAACGGCGCGGTGGAGACCTGGGCGACTTCCGACGACCTCACGGTGAGCTTCCGGGATGGCGTGATGACGGCCACGCGGGGATTCGGGCCGGACATCATGCAGGCGGTGGTTCCGACCCGGTCCCAGCTTGCCTCGGGGCAGGGCGGCCATCGCCGCAGCTACTTCTATCTCGATGGCGCGGACCAGATGCGCCGCTTCGATTATCAATGCAGCATGTCCAATCTGGGCGCAGAGACCATAACTGTGGTAGGGCGGCAACATTCCACCCGCCATGTGGCGGAAACCTGCGCGAACGAGGCGGTCCGCTTCACCAATGAATATTGGTTTGATGGAGGTAATTTCATCAGGAAATCCAAAGAGTTGATTGTCCCCGAATGGGGGTACCTGAACCTCGCGCGAGTCATTGACAAGGGCTAGAAGATAGGACTTACTTTGACTGTCGCGTTGTGGTATTCGCAGACCCAATCGCCAATCCTAATGTCATGGAGAGACAAATGAAAAAATTCGCTCTTGCCGCCGTCGCCACCGCGCTGACCGCCTCGACCGCTTTCGCCGGCGGCCCGGTTGTCATCGAAGAAGAGCCGGCTCCGGCCGTGGTCGTCGCCCCGGCTTCGTCGGGCTCGCTGGGTGGCGGCGCCGCTCTGGCCGCTCTGGCCGGCATCGCGCTGGTGGCCGCTCTGGCCTCGAACGACTCGGGCAGCCACTGATTTCGCTGCCTTCCGGCCCCGGCCGGAGGAATTGGTTCAGGGCCCGCCGCGCGGGCCCTTTCCATTTCGGGCGCGTCATGGCACATAAAACCGGATGCTGACCCGCCTGAAACTACGGATCGCCCGCGTCATGGCCCGGGCCACGCGCGCAAATCTCGGCATGATCGCCGCCGGTGTCGCGTTCTTCGGCTTCCTGTCGATCTTCCCCGCCTTCGCCTTCGTCATCGCGGTCTGGAGCTTCGCCGCCGATCCCGCGATCATCCGCGAGGAGCTGAACCTGCTGGCGGATTTCCTGCCGCCCGACGCGCTGTCATTGCTGCGCACGCAGGTTGAGGCGCTGCTGGGCGCCAGCAGCGATCTGGGCTGGGCGACGCTGCTGTCGCTGCTGATCGCCTTCTGGTCGGCCCGCGCGGGCGTGGCGGGCATGATCTCGGGCCTGAACGCGGTCCATCATCACCCGGAGCGGAACGGGGTGCACAGCGTGCTGCTGGCGCTGGGGCTGACGCTGGTGCTGGTGCTGATCGCGCTGGCGGCGTTGCTGGCGGCGGTGGTGGTGCCGGTGCTGCTGAACGTGCTGCCGCTCGGCTCTTTCACCGCGCTGGTGCTGGAGGTGGCGAACACGCTGCTGGCGCTGGGACTGCTGGTGCTGGGGCTGGCGCTGACCTATCGCTTCGGCCCGAACCGGCCGGACCATGTGCGGGCGCAGCTGTTCACCCGGGGGCTGCTGGTCGCGGTGGTGCTCTGGTTCGCGGTATCGCGCAGCTTCGTGGTCTATCTGGCGAATTTCAACAATTACAACCAGGTCTATGGCTCGATCGGGGCCGTGGTGATCCTGATGATGTGGCTTTATCTCAGCGCCTATGCGGTGCTGCTCGGCGCCGCGGTGGACGCCGAGCGGGCGCAGGTGCCGGAGGACGGGCTGCCGCCCGACCCCGATCAGTAATCCTTTTCCTTGAAGATGCCGATGCTGGTCTCGCCATCCGCTCCGGCGGAGCCGCGCAGCGTCACCGTGTCGGTGAGGTCGAGGTTCAGGCTGATCTTCGCCTTGCCCTCCTGATCCACCTCCACCTCGGTATAGGTATTGGCCGAGATGTATTTGCCGGCGCGCAGCGAGGTTTCGCCCTCGGCATTGGTGCTGACATCCAGATCGTCGAGGCCGAAGCCCTTGCGCAGCTTGCCGACGATGCCGTCGCCGCCCTTGCCGGCCAGCGTCGCCACCGCGCTGGCCAGTTGCGCCGCCTGGAAGGCGGAGAGCGAGGTGAGGTCGCGTCCGAACAGCAGCCGCGCCAGCACCTCCTCCTCGGGCAGTTCCGGCTCCGAGACGAAGCTCACCTTCGGCTCGGTCGCCCGCCCCTCGATCAGCACGGAGCTGGTGATGCCGTCGCTTTCGTTCGAGGCGAGCACGCGCAGATAGGGGTCGAAATCCCCTTCGAGCTGCAACAGCGCCTCCGAGATGGTCAGCCGCTTGCCGAGGATGTCGAGCCGCCCGCGCACCAGTTCGAACGCGCCGGCGGGCACCACATTGGCGGTGGTGCCGGTCACCCGCAACTCGCCCCCCAGTTCCATGTCGAGACCGCGGCCGCGCACGAAGATGCGCTGCGGGGCGGAGATCGTCAGGTCCAGCGGATAGGGCTTGCGGGCGGCGCCGCCCGCCTCGCCGCCGGTCTCGATCAGCCCGGCGCGGGCGCGGGTGGCGCGGACGGCGGCGGGTTCGTTGACATGGCGCAACTCGTCCAGCCCGGCGGCGGCGCCGAAGCCGGTGGAGGGGATTTGCAGTTCCGTCTCGTTCAGCAGGATGGTGCCGCCGATCACCGCCCCGCCGGCCAGCGGGCCGCGCACCGTCACCGTGCCGTTCAGCCTTGTCTGGTAGAGCTGCGGATCCTTCAGGATCAACTGGGTGAGTTCGGTCGCCAGATCGGCGTTGTAGGGCGCGGCGAGGCCGACGCCGCCGGTCAGCCGCAGGCTGCCCCCGGTCGACAGCCGCCCGCCGATCGCCAGATCGGCCCGCCCGCCCGACAGGTTGACGGTGCCGTCCACCCCTTCCAGCGCGTAGGGCAGCGACGGATCGGTGACGCGCAGGCCGGCGATGGTGATCCGCCCGCCGAGCGAGGCCGGTTGCAGCGGGCCGTTCAGCCGCAGGTCGAAGCCCAGATTGCCGTTCACCGCGCGCGGCTCGATGAAGGGATTGGCGAGGCCCGCCTGCGCGCCGCCATTGATCGCCAGATCCGCGCTCTGGAAATTCGGGGCGACCCGGCCCTTCACCGTGGCGCGGATGCCGCCCGGCCCATTGCCCGCGAGATCGAGCTGATAGCCGTTGCCATCGTCCAGCGCCGTGCCCGCGACGGTCAGCCGGCCGGGAAACTCCGGCAGCAGCAGCGCCAGATTGGCGAGCTCGGCCTGTAGGCGCACCTGCCGCGTCGCGCCCTCGATGCTGCCCGAAGCCTCGGCCCTGAGTTGCGGATTGGCGAGCGTGGCGCGGTTCACCTTGATGCGGCCGTCCTCCAGCCCCAGATCGGCGTCGAGCCGGGTGTCCCCCGCCAGCAGCCTGTCGGCCTCGGCCTGTCCGATGGCGAGGCCGGTGCCGGTGGCCTTGGCGGTCAGGCTGCCCTGCTCGGGCGTGCCCTTGAAGGCGGCCTGCGCCGTGAGCGCGCCGCGATAGCCGCCGCCCAGGGCGCGCAGGTCGCGGAAGCTCAGGTCGGCGGTCAGGTCATGCCCCTTCGGGTCGATCCTACCGCGCGCATCGACGCCGAGCGAGGCGGCGTTGACGGTAAGCTTGCGCAGGTCGATGGTCTCGCCCGCCAGCCCGGCCTCGGCCTGGATCGTGGCGTCGCCCTTCAGCAGGTTGTCCAGCTCGGCCACGCCGATGCCGATGCCGTTCCCGGTGGCGTCGAGCGTCACCGTGCCGTTCTCCGGTGTGCCGGTGAAATGCGTGCGCCCCTTCAGGCTGCCGCGATATTGCGGCCCGAGCACGCGCAGGTCGCGGAAATCCAGATCGGCGGTGATGTCGCTGCCCGCGGTCGCCACGGTGCCGCTGGCCTGTGCGCTCAGGCTCGCCGCCGCGAGGTCGAGCCGGCGCAGCGCGGTGCCGGTCTCGTCGCGGCGGATGCCGAAGTCGATGGTCGAGGCGCCGGAGAGCAGGTTGTCGATCTCGGCGATGCCGATGCGCAGGGCGTTGCCCTCCACCTTGCCGGTCAGGTCGAAACTGCCGGCGAGCAGCGCGGCCTCGCCCCCCACCGTGGCCGAGGCGCGGCCGGCGAGCGGCTGGCCGGCCAGATCGGCGAAACGCGAAAGATCATCGGCCCGCGCGTTGCCGGTGCCGCTGACGGTCAGCGCCGAATCCAGCCCGGCGATGCGCAGCACCGCGTCGAGCCCGTAATCCTGCCCGTTCAGCTTCAGCACCGGCAGGTCGAGCGTGTCCTGCCCCTCCTGCCACTGGAAGCCGACGGTGCCGGTCACCGCCGGCCCAAGCGCCTTGGCCAAAGCAGGGTCGGCGGGGGCCAGCCCCTCGGCGGCGAAGTCGAGCGTGCCGTCGATGCGCGGCTTGCCGTCGGTGCGTGCGATAGTGCCGCCGCCGGTCAGCCGGGCGGTCCGCGCGGTGAAATCGGCGCGGTCGAGGCCGGTCATCGCGACATCCGCCGTCCAGCCATCGCCCTTGGCGGTATCGAAGGCCAGTTTCAGATCGGCCGAGGTGATCGCGGTGCGCTGCTCGGTGGTCAGCGGCAGCAGCACCGGCTGGCCGTCCGCTCGCGCGATGCGGCCGGTCAGGTCGAACCGCTCCGGCAGGCCATCGGCGGCGAGCGCGAGCGATCCGCCCAATTCCATCGCCTGCGTTTGCAGCGCGAAGCGGCTGAGGTCCAGCCGTCCGTCCGCCGCCTTGGTGCCTTCGGCGTCCAGCCGCACGTCGGGGCCGAAGAACGCGGCATAGTCGGGCAGGAACAGCGGCGCCAGGTCGCCGCCCAGATCGGCGGCGAAGCGGGTGCCGCCCGCCGCGTCGGCCCCGACCGAGACGCGGCCGGCCAGCCGCTCCTGCCCGTCCGAGGTCAGACGCAGGTCGGCGGCGTAATCGTCGAGCGGGCCTTCGCCCTTCACCGTCAGCTCCACCGCCGGGGCGCCGGGCAGGCCCATCAGCGTGGTGGCGATGCCGCCGGCCCCCTCCGCCGCCTGAAGGTCGAGCGCCAGGACCCGCGTCTCGTTGGCATAGGAGGCGGTCAGCGCCACCTTGCCCGCCGGCCCGTCATCGGTGCGCTCCAGCGAAAGCTGCGTCTGCCCCTCGCCGCCCGCGAGCGACATGCTCGCCTCCAGCCGCGCCTCGACCGGCTGGCCCAGCACCGTCTCGCCCAGTGCGATCCGCTCCGCCGCCAGCTTGCCGATATTGATCGACAGCGGCAGATCCGGCAGCGCGAAGCCCGAGGCCTCCGGCGCGGGCACCGCGCTTTCCTCGCTTTCCGGCAGGCGGTCCAGCACGATTTCCGCCGCGGTGAGCGTATTGACCGAGACGCGGCCGGCCAGCAGCGCCGAGCGGTTCCAGTCCAGCACCACGTCGCGCAGGGTCAGCCAGACGCCCTCGTCATCGGCGATGGTCAGCTCGGTCAGACTCGCCTGAGAGGACAGCGCACCCTGAAAGCCGGTGATCGTCACCTTGCGCCCGGCGCCGGAGAGATTGTCCTCCAGCAGCGCGGTCAGATAACTCCGGTCATCCTCCTGCGCGGCGGCGGAAAGCGGCAGGGCGCAGAGCGCCAGAACGAATATCCGTTTCATCAGAAAGCCTGTCCGATCCCGACATAAAGCTGAACGCCTTCCCCGGTGTCGCGGCTCCCCTCGATGGGGGCGGCGATGTCCAGCCGGATCGGCCCGAAGCCGGTGGCGTAGCGCAACCCGATCCCGGCGCCGGCATGCCATTCGCCGTAGTCGTCGCCGAAATCGAAGGCGCTGACATAGCCGATGTCGGCGAAGCCCACGATGCCGATCTTCTCGGTGATCCGCGCCCGCACCTCGGTCGAGGCGGCGGCGAAGGCCATGCCGCCGATCTTGTCGCCATAGATCGCGGCGTCCTCGACCCCCAGCGACTGATAGGGCTGGCCGCGCACCGTGCCGCCGCCGCCGGAATAGAACAGATATTCGCGCGGCGTGTTCAGCAGGTCGGTGCCGAAGACGGCGCCGACCTGCGCGCGGGCGGCGAAGGTCACCGGGCGGCGGTCGCCGAAGGTGAAATAGGCGCGCCCGTCGGCCTTGAGCCGCACGCCGCTATCGGTGGTGCCGAAGCCCAGGAAGGGGCGGATCTCGCCGTCGAGATAATATCCCTCGCGCGCGTCCAGCTTCTCGTCGCGGCTGTCCCAGGTGGCGCCGACCGGCAGCGCGAGGTTGCGATAGGTATAGGTGCCGAAATCGTCGGTCACGCGGGAATGGGTGTAATCCAGCCCGACCCGCGCCGTCAGCTTTTCCGAGAAGTAATGGCTGAACGCCACGCCGAGCGTGCCGAGATCGGCGGTGTAATCCTCCTCGTCCAGATGCGCGACCCTGGCCGAGAAGCTGAGCGTGGTGTCGGGGGTCAGCGTGGCCGGCCGGTCCAGCGTCACGCCGAGCGCGTAGTCGACGCCGCTCGACTGCGCGCCGATATTGCTGATCTCGCCCTCGACCTTCAGCCGCTCGGCGCCGCCCAGCAGGTTGCGGTGCAGCCAGTAGCCGGTCAGATCCAGCCCCTCGAAACTGGCGATCTCGGCGCCGATGGAATAGCGGCGGGTCTTTTCCTCGACCACGGTGGCGGTGATGTCGAGCAGGTCGGGCGCGCGGATCGTCTCGGCCTCGGCCAGGGTGACCGACTTGAAGACGCCGGTGCGGCGCAGCCGGTCGGCGCTGCGGCGCAGGTCCTCGGGGCTGTAGGTCTCGCCCTCGGGCAGGCCCGCGATCTTGTGGATGCGCCGCTCGCGCATCCGCTCCTCGCCCTCCACGATCAGGCGGCCGAAGCGCAGCCGCGGGCCGGGCTTCAGCGCCACCTCGGCCGAGAGCGTGTTGGCGCGGTGATCGGCGACGACGTTCTGATCGGCCACCTCGGCCTTGGCATGGCCGGCCTCGCGCCAGCCCTCCACCCCCGCCTGCACGGCTTCGCGCACCACGCCGCTGGCGGCGGTCTTGCCGGGCGCGAAATCCTCCGGCAGCTCGGTGTCGCGGGTGATGGGCGCCACCACGGTCTTCGAGAACACGAATTTCGGGCCGGGATCGACCGTCACCTGTATCTTGCCGATGCGCCCCGGCGCGTCGAGCGGCGGGATGCCCGCCGCCTCGCGCCCGTCGACCAGGACATGGATCACCGGGCTGTAATAACCCAGCGCGTAGAGCGTGTTGACGAGGGGGCCGTATTCGGCGCGGGCGGCGGCGAAGATGTCCTCCGCCTCGGTCTTGCCGTCGCGTTCGGCCGCGATGAGCGGCGAGGCGTTGCGCAGATCCTTTTCCACCGCCTCCGCCTCGGGGCCGGACACGGTAAAGGCGATCCTGCTTTCCGCCAGCAGCGGCAGGCCGGTCAGGGTGGTCGCGGTCAGCAGGGCCGCCAGTCCGAGAACGGGCCGCAGATGGATAACAGGCACGCGCAATCCCCCACATCTAGTTCGCGCGGAAGTATCGCAGCTTGCCCCCCGGACCTCAATCGCCGACCGGATCGGGAGCGATCAATTCTTGGCCCTATTGGGCGGCGATCTCGCGGCCGGGGGCGAGAATCCGCTCGCAGACCTCCGACAGCGCCAGCGCCGCCGCGCCATGCGCCCAGAGAAGGTCGCCCCAGGCATGGATCTTCACCGGCGGCTTCGGCCGGCCGGTCTGGATCGCCAGATGCTCCATCTCGGCCAGCGTCTCGGCGGCGTAGAGATAGTCGTAGCGCATCCGCTCGCCCGACAGGATGATGAGCGAGGGGTCGAACAGGTTCACCACATTCGACAGGCCCACCGCCAGATAGCGCCCGGCGCGGCGGAAGATCGAGCGGGCGGCGGCATTGCCGGCCTTGGCGTGATCGTAAAGGCTTTCGAGCAGGATGTTCACCGCCGGCCCGTCCTTGTGGCCCCAGTTCAGCGCCGTGGTGGCCTCGCGCGCCAGCGCGTAATCGGCGACATAGGCCTCCAGGCAGCCGCGCTGGCCGCAGCGGCAGAGCGCCCCGTCGAGCTGCACCTTGGTATGGCCCAGTTCCATCCCCAGTCCCTTCGCGCCGCGATAGATGCGATGGTTGATGACGCAGCCCATGCCGACGCCGTGCTCGATCGTCACCACCGCGAAATCGGCAAGGCTGCGCCCGGCACCGAACCAGAGTTCGGCCAGCGTCACCAGATTGGCGTCGTTGTCGATATGCACCGGCAGGCCGAGCTGCGCCGAGGCCGCCTGGGCCAGCGCCACCCCGCGCTCGGCCAGCACCGAGGACCAGAGCACCATCCCCCCCTCGCAATCGACGAAGCCGGGAACGCCGAGGCCGACCGCCGAGAGGTCCTTCGGCGCGATCCCGGCCTTCGCGCAGACCCGGTGCAGCAGCGTCTCCATCGCCGAGAGCAGTTCCGGCAGCGTCATGGCGCCGGGGCGGCGCGGGATCACGTCGCCGGCGATCATCTTGCCGGCGAAATCCACCACCACGGCGGTATGTTCGCGGTCCGACAGCTTCATCCCCGCCACCAGATGCGCCCCCGCCCGCACGCCCAGCGCCACGGCCGGCCGGCCGCGCCCCTGATCGGCCTCGCGCGGGGCCTGCACCTCCTCGATCAGCCCCGCCTCCATCAGTTCCTGCGTGATGGTGGTGACCGAGGCGGGCGAGACGGCGAGTTCCTTGGCCACCTGCACGCGCGGGATGAGGCCGGCGGCCCGCACCCGCTCGAACACCTGCTGGCGCAGGGGGCGGGTCTGCTCGGTCAGCGGTGCGATCAGCGGGCCGCAGCCCATGCGGTCCTCGCTGTGCAATTCCATCGGTTCCCGCATGTTTCTTTCTTCCTCTGAATAAAATATGCCGCAGCGCGACATAAGTTCGCCCGGAACTCGCCGCATCACGGCGATGATGGCCGGAATATCGGGCTTGCCTGAGACTTGCTGATTAAATTTATTTTGACAACTGAAATTAATATGGTCAATTTTGCGCAGTGCCGACGAATCTGTCGGACCGGCCATACGCTGGCCGCATCCATAGGGAGGATACAAATGCGTAATGCTCTGATCGCCGCGGTCGTCGCGGCGGCCGGTTTCTCGTCCTCGGCGCTGGCCGACGGGCTCACCGTGGGGGTGTCCTGGTCGAATTTCCAGGAAGAGCGCTGGAAGACCGACGAGGCCGCGATCAAGGCCGCGCTGGAGGCGGCGGGGGCGACCTATGTCTCGGCCGATGCGCAATCGTCCTCGGCCAAGCAACTGTCGGACATCGAAAGCCTGATGGCGCAGGGCGTGAACGCGCTGATCGTGCTGGCGCAGGATTCGGCCGCCATCGGCCCGGCCGTGCAGGCCGCGGCCGATGAGGGCATCCCGGTTGTCGCCTATGACCGGCTGATCGAGGATCCGCGCGCCTTCTACCTGACCTTCGACAATATGGAAGTCGGCCGGATGCAGGCCCGCGAGGTGTTCAAGGCCGCGCCGAAGGGCAATTACATCATCGTCAAGGGCTCGCCCACCGACCCGAACGCCGATTTCCTGCGCGCGGGCCAGCAGGAGGTGCTGCAGGCCGCCATCGACTCGGGCGACATCAAGATCGTCGGCGAAAGCTATACCGACGGCTGGCTGCCCGCCAACGCGCAGCGTTTCGTGGAGCAGACGCTGACCGCGAACGACAACAAGGTCGACGCGGTGGTCGCGGCGAATGACGGCACGGCGGGCGGCGCCATCGCGGCGCTGTCGGCGCAGGGCCTCGTCGTGCCGGTCTCGGGGCAGGACGGCGATCATGCCGCGCTGAACCGGGTGGCGCTGGGCACCCAGACGGTTTCGGTCTGGAAGGACGCGCGCGAGCTGGGCAAGGCGGCGGCCGAGATCGCCGTGGCGATGGCCGGCGGCACCGAGATGAAGGCGGTCGACGGCGCGGTGGAATGGACCTCGCCCGCCGGCACGGTGATGACGGCGAAGTTCCTCGCCCCGATCCCGGTAACGCGCGAGAACCTGAGCCTCGTCGTCGATGCCGGCTGGATCGGCAAGGACGCGCTCTGCCAGGGCGTGACCGCGGGCCCCGCCCCCTGCAACTGATCCCGGCCGCGCGGGGGCGTCGCGCCCCCGCGCCTTTCCGTGGCCGCGCGCCCTCGGGGCGCGCCCCCGACCCACAGGATATTCCATGAGCCATGAGGCCCAACCCGCCGCCGGGCGATCCCGCGCATCGCTGATCAAGGCGCTGGAGATCGACACCCGGCTGCTCGGCATGATCGGCGCCTTCGTCGTGATCTGCCTGGTGTTCAACGTGATCACCGACGGCCGCTTCCTGACTGCGCGCAACATCTTCAACCTGTCGATCCAGACGGTTTCGGTCGCGATCATGGCGACCGGCATGGTCTTCGTGATCGTGACGCGCCATATCGACCTGTCGGTGGGGGCGCTGCTCGCCACCTGTTCGGCGGTGATGGGGGTGATGCAGGTGCAACTGCTGCCCGGCTGGCTCGGCATCGGCCATCCGCTTGTCGCGCCGCTGACCATCCTCGCCGGCCTCGCCACCGGGGCGCTGATCGGCGCCTTCAACGGCTGGCTGGTGGGTTATCAGCGCATTCCGGCCTTCATCGTCACGCTGGGGGGCCTGCTGGTCTGGCGCAATGTCGGCTGGTATCTGACCGATGGCCAGACGCTCGGCCCGCTCGACCAGACCTTCCTGCTGTTCGGCGGCGTCGAGGGCACGCTGGGCCCGGCGCTGTCCTGGCTTCTGGGGGCTTTGCTGTCGGCCGCCGCGCTCTGGGCGATCTGGCGCGGGCGGCA
This sequence comes from Gemmobacter sp., assembly GCA_039808305.1. Lineage (GTDB taxonomy): Bacteria > Pseudomonadota > Alphaproteobacteria > Rhodobacterales > Rhodobacteraceae > Gemmobacter. The sequence continues at coordinate 25,193 of JBDHSR010000007.1, forward strand.
GGCCAAGATCGCGCATGAATTCCCGGTGAAGCCGCTCTGGGCCGAGGGCGTGCTGATGGCGGCCTCCGCCGCCGCGATCATGGGCTTCATGGCCATCCTGAACAGCTACGAAGTGCCGGTCGGCCGCCTGAAACGCGCCTTCGAGGCGCGGGGCGAGGTGATGCCGGAAGGCTATGTCGATCATTACGGCCTGCCGATCTCGGTGCTGATCCTGATCGTGATCGCCATCGCGATGACGCTGGTGGCGCGCCGCACCCGGCTGGGCCGCTATATCTTCGCCACCGGCGGCAATCCCGACGCGGCGGAGCTTTCGGGGATCAACACCAAGTTCCTGACGGTGAAGGTCTTCGCGCTGATGGGCGCGCTGTGCGGGCTGTCGGCCATGGTGGCGCAGGCGCGGCTGACCAATCACGCCAATGACATCGGCACGCTGGACGAGCTGCGCGTGATCGCCGCGGCGGTGATCGGCGGCACCGCGCTCGCCGGCGGTATCGGCACGATCTACGGCGCCATTCTCGGCGCGCTCATCATGCAGTCGCTGCAATCGGGCATGGCCATGGTGGGGGTGGACGCGCCCTTCCAGAACATCGTGGTCGGCCTCGTTCTGGTCCTCGCCGTCTGGATCGACATCCAGTATCGCAAGCGCACGGGGGAGAAGGTATGAACCGGCAAGAGGGAACCCCGCTGGTCGAGATGCGCGACATCTCGATCGCCTTCGGCGGCATCAAGGCGGTCGATCACGTCTCGGTCGATCTCTATCCGGGCGAGGTCGTGGGCCTTTTGGGCCATAACGGCGCCGGCAAGTCGACGCTGATCAAATGCCTCTCCGGCGCCTATCGCGCCGATAGCGGCGAGATCTTCATCAATGGCGAGAAGGCCGAGATCGACAATCCGCGCGACGCCCGCGCCTACAATATCGAGACGATCTACCAGACCCTCGCGCTGGCCGACAATCTCGACGCGGCCTCCAACCTGTTTCTGGGGCGCGAGCTGGTGGGGCCGGGCGGCTTTCTCGACGACGCGGCGATGGAGGCCGAGACGCGCAAGATCATGGCGCGGCTGAACCCGAATTTCCGCAAGTTCAAGGTGCCGGTCTCGGCGCTGTCGGGCGGCCAGCGGCAGTCGGTCGCCATCGCGCGGGCGGTCTATTTCAACGCGAGGATCCTCATCATGGACGAGCCCACCGCCGCGCTCGGCCCGCACGAGACGCAGATGGTGGCGGAGCTGATCCAGGAGCTGAAGAAGCAGGGCCTCGGCATCTTCCTGATCGAGCACGACATCCATGCGGTGATGGATCTCTGCGACCGCGCGGTGGTGATGAAGAACGGCCAGCGCGTCGGCACGGTGAACGTGGGCGAGGTGACGGATGACGACATCCTCGGCATGATCATCATGGGCAAGAAGCCGCCGCAGGCCTATTGATGTATATCGGGCTGGATCTTGGCACTTCGGGCCTGAAGGGCGTGGTGATCGGCGAGGGTCAGCAACTGCTGGCCGAGGCGAGTGCGCCGCTCACCGTCCAGCGCCCCGCCGAGGGCTGGAGCGAGCAGAGCCCGGCCGACTGGATCGCCGCCGCCGAGGCGGTGATCGAGGCGCTGGCGCGGCGATGCGACCTCGGCGCGGTGCGGGGCATCGGGCTCTCGGGCCAGATGCACGGGGCGGTGCTGCTCGATGCCTCGGACGAGGTGCTGCGGCCCTGCATCCTGTGGAACGACACCCGCGCCCATGCCGAGGCGGCGGCGCTGGACGGCGATCCGATCTTCCGCCGCGTCACCGGCAATATCGTCTTTCCCGGCTTCACCGCCCCCAAGCTCGACTGGGTGCGCGCCCATGAGCCCCGGCTGTGGGAGCGGGTGGCGAAGGTGCTGCTGCCGAAGGACTATCTGCGGCTGTGGCTGACCGGCGAGCATGTGGCCGAGATGTCGGACGCCGCCGGGACGAGCTGGCTCGACACCGGCGCGCGCGACTGGTCGGACGATCTGCTGGCGGCGACGGGTCTTGCGCGGGCGCAGATGCCCCGGCTGGTCGAGGGGGCCGCCGTGTCGGGCACCTTGCGGCCGGAACTGGCGCGGCGCTGGGGCCTTGGCGCCGGCGTCGTGGTGGCCGGCGGCGGCGGCGACAACGCGGCCTCGGGCGTCGGCGTCGGCGTGGTGCGGGCGGGGGAGGCCTTCGTCTCGCTCGGCACCTCCGGCGTGCTGTTCGCCGCCAATGACGGCTACCGCCCGGCGCCCGAGACGGCGGTGCATACCTTCTGCCATGCGCTGCCCGGCACCTGGCACCAGATGGGGGTGATCCTCGCCGCCACCGACGCGCTGAACTGGTATGGCCGCTTCGTCGGGCAGGAGGCGGCGGCGCTGACCGGCGAGCTCGGCGCCTTGCAGGCACCGGGCAAGGCGCTCTTCCTACCCTATCTCGGCGGCGAGCGCACGCCGCTGAACGATGCCGCCATCCGGGGTGCCTTCACCGGCCTCGACCACGCGACCGACCGCGCCGCCGGCACCCGCGCCGTGCTGGAGGGCGTGACCTTCGCGCTGCGCGACTGCCGCGACGCGCT
>JBDHSR010000008.1:0-26842 GCA_039808305.1 Gemmobacter sp.
GATCCGCTCGCGCCCTTTCCGCGGCGCGGCCTCGCCGGCGCCTCGAACGCCTGGGCGGCCGCGCCCTCGCGCTCGGCGGCCGGGGGGAGCTTGCTCGCCAACGACCCGCATCTGGGCTTCACCGCGCCGACGCTGTGGTATCTCGCCCGGCTGGAACTGAGCACCGGCGGCGTGATCGGGGCGACGCTGCCCGGCGTGCCGGCGGTGCTGCTCGGCCGGTCGGAGGCGCTGGGCTGGGGGCTGACCTCCTCCTATGCCGACGACCAGGACCTGCATATCGAGCAGGTGAACCCGGACAATCCCGAGGAATACCGCACCCCCGACGGCTGGAAACGGTTCGAGACCCGGCGCACCATCATCCAGGTGAAGGACGCGGCCCCCGTCACCATCACCCTGCGCCGGACCGAGAACGGCCCGGTCCTGCCCGGCTCGCATTACGACCTGCAAGCGGTCACGCCGCCCGGCCATGTCGTGTCGCTGTCCTGGACGGCGCTGACCGGGCGGGACGCCACGATGACGGCGGCGCTGCGGCTGATGGCGGCGCGGACCACTGGCGAGGCGATGGAGGCCGGGCGGCTCTTCGTCGCCCCGGCGCAGAACCTGATGCTGGCCGATCGCGACGGCATCGCCATGCAGGTGATCGGCGCCCTGCCCCTGCGCGACGCCCGCCACCAGACGCGCGGCCGGATGCCCTCGCCGGGCTGGCTGGCCGAGAACCGCTGGCTCGGCACCATCCCCTACGAGGAGAACCCGCGCTTCACCCAACCCGCGACCGGCATCCTCGGCAATACCAACAACAAGGTGGTGGACCAGCCCTTCCCGCATCACCTGAGCTATGACTGGGGCGACACGCAGCGGGTGCAGCGCTGGCTCGCGCTGATGAAGACGCGCGAGGTGCATACCCGCGAGAGCTTCATCGAGGCGCAGCTCGACACGGTGAGCCCGACGGCGCGGGCGCTCTTGCCGCTGATCGGGGCGGATCTGTGGTTCACCGGCGAGGCCGCGCCCGAGGGCACGCCCGAGCGGCTGCGCCAGCGCGCGCTGGAGCTGATGGCGAAATGGAACGGCGAGATGAACGAGCATCTGCCGGAGCCGCTGATCTACCAGGCCTGGATGCGCGCCTTGCAGGACCGGCTGGTGCGCGACGAGATCGGGCCGATGGCCGACGAGTTCACCCGCATCGAGCCGGTCTTCCTCGAACGGGTCTATCGCAATGTCGAAGGCGCGGCGGTCTGGTGCGACGTGATCCAGTCCGCCCCGGTGGAGACCTGCACCGACATGGCGCGCATCGCGCTGGACGAGGCGCTGCTCGGCCTGTCGGAAACCTATGGCCCGAACCCGGAAAGCTGGCGCTGGGGCGACGTGCATCAGGCGGCGCACGACCATCCGGTGCTGGGCAATGTGCCGGTGCTGCGCTATTTCGTGAACATCCGCCAGAGCACCAGCGGCGACGACAACACGCTGATGCGCGGCCGCACCAAGGGGACCGGGCCGGAGCCCTACCTGAACGTCCATGGCGCGGGCTTCCGCGGCGTCTACGACTTCGCCGATCCCGACAGTTCGGTCTTCGTCATCGCGACCGGCCAGTCCGGCCATCCGCTGAGCCGGCATTACGACAATCTCGGCGAGCGCTGGCGGCGCGGGGAATATATCCCGATGAGCCTCGATCCGGCCCTGGCGCGGGCGGCGGCGGTGGGGGATACCATCCTGACGCCGGCGCCGTGAGGGGGCGTCGCCGGGGGGCTGTCTGCCCCCCACGGCCCTTCGGGCCTCCCCCCGAGGATATTTCCGGACAGAAAATGACCTGGGGGAGGTTCGGGGAGAGGCGGCGGCGGCCGATCCGGCTGCGGGCCGGCCTGTCGGGCCGCGATCCGCCGGGCGGGAGAAGGGGCGGCCTTGCCTTGCGCGCGCTGCCGGCTGGAAGCGGCGAGAGGGAGCGGCGCCTGTCCGGGCGGGCGCGAGCCGAGCCGACGAGACGGGGCGGGGCGATGGCCGCTGGCGGGCCGCATGGAAACGGGAAGGCCCGGCGGCGCTCAGAGGTCGCGCCAGCGGCTTTCCTGCCGCGCGGTCCACAGGACGCGGAGATGCCAGCCGTCCTTGTCCTCGGTCTCGTCGCGCACCACGCCCTCGGCATGGAGCCAAGCGCGGCGGCGGCCCTCGCTGAAGGGCAGCGTGAGCCGGCGCTCGGTCTTTTCCTCGTCGAAGGCGCGGCTGATCGCGTCGAGCAGGCGGTCCATCCCCTCGCCGGTCAGGGCGGAGACGGCGAAGACGTTCTCGCGGGCGCGGGCCTGGGCCAGCAGCCCCTCATGGGTGGTGGCATCGACCAGATCGAGCTTGTTCCAGACCTCGAACATCGGGGTCTCGCCCTTCACGCCGAGGCTGGCGAGGATCTCGGCCACATCCGCCGCCTGCTCGGCCGATTCGGGATGCGAGATGTCGCGCACATGCAGGATCAGGTCGGCCTCCAGCACCTCTTCCAGCGTGGCGCGGAAGGCGGCGACCAGTTGCGTCGGCAGGTCGGAGATGAAGCCCACCGTATCGGACAGGATCACCTTGCGCCCCGAGGGCAGCGCCACGCCGCGCATCGTCGGATCGAGCGTGGCGAAGAGCATGTCCCTGGCCAGCACCTCGGCGCCGGTGGCGCGGTTGAACAGCGTCGATTTCCCGGCATTGGTATAGCCCACCAGCGCCACGATGGGGAACGGCACCTTGCGCCGGGCGCTGCGATGCAGCTCGCGCGTCTTCACCACCTTTTCGAGCTGGCGGCGGATGCGGATCACCTGGTCGTCGATGGCGCGCCGGTCGGCCTCCTTCTGGGTCTCGCCGGGGCCGCCGACGAAGCCGAAGCCGCCGCGCTGGCGTTCGAGATGGGTCCAGGCGCGGACGAGGCGGGTGCGCTGGTAGCTGAGGGCGGCGAGTTCCACCTGCAACACGCCCTCGCGGGTGCGGGCGCGGTCGGCGAAGATTTCGAGGATCAGGCTGGTGCGGTCCAGCAGCTTCACGCCCCAGTCCCGTTCCAGGTTGCGCTGCTGGATCGGGCTGACCGGGCCGTCGATCAGCACCAGCTCGATCCCGGCCGCCTCGAAGCGTTCCTTCAGCTCCTGCACCTTGCCGGAGCCGAACAGCGTGCCCGGATGCAGCCGGCCCAGCCGCACCACCTCGGATCCCAGCACTTCCAGCCCCGGCAGCGCGGCGGCGAGCGAGACCGCCTCGGCCAGGCCATGCTCGGCCAACCGCCGCCCGGGTTCCTGCTTCAGGTCGGGATGCACCACCCAGGTCCGGGTGGGCCGCGCCGCCGTCTCGAAAGCGGCAAGACCGCCGCCCTGTTTCGGCGACGGTTCCCCCTCCTCTTCCACCTCGTCGGGCCGGTCGGAGATCAGTCCTCTCCCTCGTAGAGGTTGATCGGCGCGCCCGGCATGATGGTGGAGATGGCGTGCTTGTAGACGAGTTGCGACTGGCCGTCGCGGCGCAGCAGGACGCAGAAATTGTCGAACCAGGTGATGACGCCCTGAAGCTTCACCCCGTTGATCAGGAAAATCGTGACCGGGACTTTCGCCTTCCGCACATGATTGAGAAAAGCGTCCTGCAAATTCTGTTTGTCGGCAGCCATTTTTATTGCCTTTTTTTGTCGCGCGGTTCTGTCTGTCGCCCTTTCCCGTACCTTGGGCGGCGAGAATCAGTATGTCTGGCAATAGCAGGAGATTCCAGCCCAAAAAACAGGCCGTTACCGATCACTTCCGCCATTGTTCCGGGGCAAGCAGCGCCAGGACCGCCAGCGCCTCGACCCGGCCGAGAATCATGGCGAAGCCGAGGATCATCTTGGTCGCCGCCGGAAGGTCGGCATAGACCACCGGCACCTGCCCGGCGAGGCCGGCGAGCTGGCCGGTATTCGACAGGCTGGCGATGGCGAGGATCAGGGCCGGGTTGAACTCCTGCCCGGCGAGGGTGAGCGCCGCGACGATGACGGCGATCGACAGCGCGAAGAGCATGAAGAACAGCCAGGCGAGATGCGCCCCCTCGCCGCGCAGCCGCCGGATCACCGGGCCGCCGCCGCCGATGGAATGCGGATGGATCAGCCGTTCCATCTCGCGCCGGCCATGCAGGAAAAGCGCGAAGACCCGCAGCAGTTTGACCCCGCCCGCCGTGGTCGCGGCGCCGCCGCCCACCACGGCGAGGCCGAGCAGGATCAGGCCATGGGTGTTCAGGCCGGACCAGATCTGCGCCTCGGCCCATTGCGCCGAGGGGATGCCGGTCGTGGTCAGGAAGGAAAGCGCGGTGAAGCCGGTGCCCCAGAGCACATGCAGCAGCGCCGGCACGTCCTTGCCCTCGGCATTCTCGATGGCGGCGACCCAGTGGCGCAGGAACAGCACCGCCGTCACCAGCAGCACGGCGGCGGCGGCCATGCGCAGCTCCGGATCCTCGCGGATCGGCCGGCCGGCGGCGCCGAAGCTGGGGCCGGGATAGAAGCGCCGGGTCAGCGCGAAGACCAGGAACAGCGCCAGCACCATCTCGCCGGGGATGCCGGCCGCGCCGGCGCCGGTCATGCCCTGCGGCAGGATGCCGCTGGTCGACAGCACCGCCATGGCGAGGCAGAGGCCGCGCAGCCCGGTCTCGCCCAGCAGCACCATCAGCAGCCAGAGCAGCGCGGTCAGCCCGGCATAGACCGGAAACAGCGCGACGGCGAAGCGGATCACCCGCTCGCCCGGATCGGCGATGCGGCTGATCTGGCCGGTATCGGCGCCGGCCTGGCTTTGCCCGCCCAGCATCTCCATCCCGCCGAGATTCATCGGCAGCAGCACCGCCACCGCCATCAGCAGGATGTAGAAGCCGCCGAGCCAGCCGACGAGGCCGCGCCAGAGATGCAGGCTCGGTCCCAGCCGGTCGGGCGCCGCGTCGTAGACCGTGGCGCCGGTGGTGGTGAAGCCCGACAGCATCTCGAACCAGGCGTTGAGAAAGCTGGTATCCGGCACCGCCTCGTGCAGCGGCACCGCGAAGATCACCGGCAGCACCGCATAGGCGCCGACCAGCGCCTTCAGGTCGTTGCGGCGCGGATCGCGGCGCGCCGATCCCGCCATGGCGAGGCCGATCATCGCGGTCAGCACGGCGACGATCAGCGCGGAATAGAGAAAGGCCCGCCCGGTCTGGTGGTCGCGCAGCGCGAAGGCATGGGCGGCGGGCACCAGCATGGCCGGCACGCTCAGCGCCATGAGCCCCACCAGCAGCGGCAGTTCCGACAGGCGGCGCAGCCACATCAGAAGAAATCGACCGAGACCTGGAGCAGGCGCTCGACCTCCGGCACGTCCTTGGTCATGGCGAACATCGCCACCACATCGCCCTCGTCGATGCGCAGATCGCCCATCGGCTTCATCACCCTGTCGCCCTTCATCACGCCGCCGACCAGCACCCCCTCGGGGAAGGCGATGTCGCGGATCAGCCGCCCGGCCAGCGGCGAGGTGCCCAGCACCTGCGCCTCGATCAGTTCCGCCTCGGCGTCGCCGATGGAATAGATCGCCCGCACCCGCCCGTGCCGGATATGGCGCAGGATCGACGAGACGGTGGTGGCGCGCGGGTTGATATAGGCGTCGACGTTCAGCTCGGCCATCAGAGGCACCAGCGTCGGGTCGTTGACCAGCGCGATGGCGAGCGGACAGCCGAGCGATTTCGCCCGCACCGCCGCGAGCATGTTGGTCTTGTCGTCGTCGGTCACCGCCAGCACCGCGTCGGAACGGTCGATCGCGGCCTCCAGCAGCAGGTCGATGTCCATGCCGTCGCCATTGAGCACGATGGTGCGCTCCAGATTGTCGGCGGCGTGTTCGGCGCGGGCGCGGCTCAGCTCGATCATCTTGGCGCGCACCCGGTCGGTCCGCGCCTCCAGCGCGCGGGCGACGGCGAGGCCGACATTGCCGCCGCCGATGATCACCACCCGCTCCTGCTTGCGGGTGGACTTGCCGAAGATCTCCAGCGTGCGGTTCATGTCCTCGCTGTCGGTGAAGACATAGATCTGGTCGCCGGCGAAAAGCTGGTCGCCCGGCTCCGGCGCCACCAGCCGGCCCTGCCGCCGCACCCCCACCACGATGGCGCGCAGCGTCGAGAACAGCTCGTTCAACTGCCGGAGCGGCGTGTTCAGCACCGGGCATTCCTCGTCGAGCGAGATGCCCAGAAGCTGCGCCCGCCCGCCGAAGAAGCTTTCTGTATCGAAGGTGGCGGGCGCGGCCAGCCGCTGCATCGCGGCCTCCGCCACCTCGCGCTCGGGGCTGATCACCACGTCGATGGGCAGGTGGTCGCGGCGGTAGAGATCGGACCAGATGGCGTTCAGATAGCTCTGCGCCCTGAGCCGCGCGATCTTGCGCGGCACCGAGAAGATCGAATGCGCCACCTGGCAGGTGACCATGTTCACCTCGTCGGAATGGGTGGCGGCGATGATCATGTCGGCGTCGCGGGCGCCGGCGCGCTCCAGCACGTCGGGATAGGAGGCGAAGCCGGCGACGCCCTGCACGTCCAGCGTCTCGGTGGCGCGGCGCACCAGCTCGGGATTGTTGTCGACCACGGTCACGTCGTTGCGCTCGCCCGAGAGGTGGCGGGCGATCTGCCAGCCCACCTGCCCCGCGCCGCAAATGATCACCTTCATCGCCCGTTCCCCCGTCGCCTTCCGGCCGCCCCCCGTCCTGCCATGCCGACGCGGCCCCGGTCAATGCGAAGCGCCGCCGCCGGCGAGGCCGGGGCGGCGCGGATTCGCGTCGGGCGCGGTTCAGTCCGCCAGCGCCGCCACGGTGGCGACCGCCGGGGTCGCGGCCTGCGACACGAGGCCATGCGCCGGCGCCGGCGTCCGGGTCGACAGCTCATGGCGGATCACCTCGGCCAGATGCTCGGTGATCACGACCTTCATGGTGCGCCCCACCATGTCCTCATGCAGCGCCCGGGTGCCGCCCGAGGCCTTCACGTCGGCGACGACATGGCGCGGCCCTTCCAGCACGGCGCCGGTCGCGGCGTCGCGCACCGTCAGGATGAACTTCACCGAATGCACCCCGCCGAAGGTGAAGCGGGTCTTCTCGGTCAGCGAATGGAAGCGGGTGAGCTGGATGTCGATCACGGCCCGCGGCCCGGAATGCATGCCCTGCACCCCGCGATCGAGCCCCTCCTCGATCACCGCCTTGACCTGGGCGTAGCGGTCGCCCATCGGATCGCCGCGCCACACGATGTCGGCCAGCGGGTAATACATGTTGGCCTCCGAAACCCGCAGCGTGCGCGGCACGGTGACCCGCACCGCCTGCACGTCGTATTTCGGCAGCATCGCCTCCGCCGGGGTTTTCGAGGCCACCGTCAGCCTGCCCGGCTCGGTCAGCTGCTGCGAGACGATGGTGCCGCCGCCGCAGGCGGAAAGTCCGAACGCCGCGGCCATGAAGATCAGAGTGCGAATCGTCTGTTTCATCTTGCCCTCCGGGGTGTCCCCTGTGTTCAATGGAGACAGTCGCGCCGGATCGTGGCGGAATTGGGCAGATTGCCGTACATTCCTGCGGTATTGTTGCGGGTGGAATGCGGCGGGCCCGATCCGCGACGGGCTGGGGCGCAAGGGTTGTTAGCGCTAACAATTTCTGTTACACCATTGCCAGCCGCAAGACCGGAGCCAGCCGCCATGACGCTGAACACCACCATCGCCCGTGTGACAGACCGTATCCGCGCCCGCTCGGAAGGGCCGCGCGGCGACTATCTCGCCCGGATGCGGGCGGCGGCCGAGGCGGGGCCGGCGCGCGCGCATCTGAGCTGCGGCAACCAGGCCCATGCCTATGCCGCGATGGGCGGCGACAAGCCGGCGCTGGCCGGCGGGCGGCAGCCCAATCTCGGCATCGTCACCGCCTATAACGACATGCTCTCGGCGCATCAGCCCTATGAGGATTATCCGAAGCTAATCCGCGCCGCCGCCCGCCGCGCCGGGGCCACGGCGCAGGTGGCGGGCGGCGTGCCCGCGATGTGCGACGGGGTGACCCAGGGCCAGCCGGGGATGGAGCTTTCGCTCTTCTCCCGCGACGTGATCGCGCTGGCCGCCGGCGTGGCGCTCAGCCACAACACCTTCGACGCGGCGCTCTTCCTCGGGGTCTGCGACAAGATCGTGCCGGGCCTCGTCATCGCCGCCGCCACCTTCTCGCATATCCCGGCCGTCTTCGTGCCGGCCGGCCCGATGACCTCGGGCCTGCCCAATGACGAGAAGGCGAAGGTGCGCCAGCAATTCGCCGCCGGCGAGGTGGGGCGCGAGGCGCTGATGGCGGCCGAGATGGCCTCCTATCACGGCCCCGGCACCTGCACCTTCTACGGCACCGCGAACACCAACCAGATGCTGATGGAGTTCATGGGCCTGCACCTGCCCGGCGCCAGCTTCGTCAATCCCGGCACGCCGCTGCGCGAGGCGCTGACCACGGCGGCGGTGGAACGCGCGGCGGCGATCACCGCGCTCGGCAACGATTACCGCCCGGTGGGCGAGATCCTCGACGAGCGCGCCTTCGTCAACGGCCTCGTCGGCCTGATGGCGACGGGCGGCTCCACCAATCTGGTGCTGCACCTGCCGGCCATGGCGCGGGCGGCGGGCATCCTGCTCGACCTCGAGGATTTCTCGGAGGTGTCGGACGTGGTGCCGCTGATGGCCAAGGTCTATCCCAACGGCCTCGCCGATGTGAACCATTTCCACGCCGCCGGGGGCCTCGGCTACATGATCGGGCAATTGCTGGATGCGGGGCTGCTGCACGCGGATGCGCGCACCGTGGCGGGCGACGGCCTCGCCCCCTACCGGCAGGAGCCGAAGCTGACCGACGGCAAGCTGGGCTGGAGCGACGGCGCGCGCGAGACGCTGAACGACCGCATCCTGCGCCCCGCCGCCAGCCCCTTCGCCCCGTCGGGCGGGCTGAAACAACTGTCCGGCAATCTCGGCCGCGGCGTCATCAAGGTCTCCGCCGTCGCGCCCGAGCGCCATGTGATCGAGGCCCCCGCCCGCATCTTCCACGACCAGGAGGAAGTGAAGGCCGCCTTCAAGGCCGGCGCCTTCACCTCCGACACCGTGGTCGTGGTGCGCTTCCAGGGCCCGCGCGCCAACGGCATGCCGGAACTGCATTCGCTGACCCCCCTGCTCTCGGTGCTGCAGGAGCGCGGCCTCAAGGTCGCGCTGGTCACCGACGGGCGGATGTCCGGCGCCAGCGGCAAGGTGCCCGCCGCCATCCATATGAGCCCCGAGGCCGCGATGGGTGGCCCGCTCGCCCGGCTGCGCGACGGCGATCCGATCCGGCTCGATGCCACCGCCGGCACGCTCACCGTGCTCTCCCCCGATTTCGAAAGCCGCGACCCGGCCCGCGCCGACCTTGCCGCCAATAGCCACGGCATCGGCCGCGAATTGTTCGAGACCTTCCGCCGCAATGTCGGCAACGCCACCGAAGGCGCCTCGGTGCTGTTCTGAAAAGGCGCCTGCGGCGGGCGGGTATTTTTGTCAGGTTGAAGACATGCCGCTTTCAACCTGACGGAAAATACCCCCGCCGGAGGCGTCTCCCCCATCCGCCGGGCGCGCCGCCCGCATGAAGGAGCCCGCCATGACCCCCGCCGAATCCTCCGCCCGCGCCGCCGGGATCTGCCGCCTCGCCCCGGTGATCCCGGTGCTGGTGATCGACGAGATCGCCCATGCGGCCCCCCTCGCCCGCGCGCTGGTCGCGGGCGGCCTGCCGGCGCTGGAGGTCACGCTGCGCACCCCCGCCGCGCTCGACGCGATCCGCGCCATGGCGGAGGTGGAGGGCGGCGTGGTCGGCGCCGGCACCCTGCTCACCCCGGCCGATGTGAAGGCGGCGAAGGCGGCGGGGGCGCGGTTCGGCGTCTCGCCCGGCGCGACCGAGCGGCTGCTCGACGCCTGCGCCGAGCACGATCTGCCGATCCTCGCCGGCGCCGCCACCTGTTCCGAGATCATGGCGCTGCTGGAGCGCGGCCATGCCGTGCAGAAGTTCTTTCCGGCCGAGGCGAATGGCGGTGCTGCCGCGCTCGCCGCCATCGGCGCGCCGCTGCCGCAGGTGAGCTTCTGCCCGACCGGCGGGATTTCGCTGGCGAAGGCGCCGGACTATCTGAAGCTGGCGAACGTGCTCTGCGTCGGCGGCTCCTGGGTGGCGCCGAAGGCGATGATGCGGGCCGGCGACTGGGCCGGGATCACCCGCCTCGCCGCCGAGGCCGCCGGCCTCGCGCGCTGACCCCGGACCGCCGCGTCACCGGCCCGACAGGCGCGCAGGCCCGCCCACGGCATCATCCGTTCATGAATATCCTCCGGGGGGTGAGGCCCGGCACGGGCCGAGGGGCGGAACGCCCCTCACCTGCCGCGCCGCAGGCGACCCTCGCCCCGATACCGGGCACCGCTCAGGCCTCGGCCGCGTTGGTGCGGGCGGCGAGGTTGCCCCGGCTCCAGCCGGCCAGCACCCGCCAGAGCACCCAGGGAACCAGCCCCGCCGCCAGCAGCAGGAAGGCCGATCCGGTCGTCGCGAACCCCATGGCGAACAGCGCCGAGACGAAGGCGGTCAGCGGAAAGGTGAAGGCGCCCCAGAGCGGGGTGAAGCCGCTCGCCGTCAGCCAGCGCAACGCGGTGAGCAGCGCCAGCACCAGCAGGGCGGCGAGGGCGAGGCAGGCCAGCGCCGGGCGCACCGCATCCAGATGCAGCAGCACCAGCGCCAAGAGGCTCGCCGGCGCGACATGGATCGCCAGCAGCGGCCGGAGCGGCGCCGGCGGCACCCTTGTCAGGATCTGGCGCAGCGAAACCAGCCAGATCGCCGCCGCCGCCAGCCCGCTGATCCAGACCAGCGCCCAGGCGAGCAACACCTGCCCCAGCGGCGCCGCGACCAGCCCGCCGATGATGAAGCCGGCGAAATGCAGGTGCCAGACCGGGGTGACCTCGCGCGCCTCGGGCGGGCTTCGCAGGACATGGCGCAGCACCAGCGCCGCGACCGCCGCATGCAGCACCAGCCCCGCCTGCATCAGCCCGCGCGCCAGTTCCGGCGCGTAGGGCAGCACCGCCGCGGCGGCGAGCAGCAGGCAAAGCGAGCCGGCCGCGATCCCGGCCCGCCCGGGCAGCACCCGCAGATCCTCGAGGAACACCGCCGGACGGCGGGCCAGTTTCACCAGATAGCCGCAGGCGGCGAACAGCCAGAGCGCCACGGCGGCGCCGAGGATCACCTCGGCGATCTCCGCCGGCAGGCCGAGCGCCGGCAGCGCCGCGCGCAAGGCCAGCCCGAGGCCGAGCGCGCCCATCACCGGCGGAAACACCGCCGGCGGCATCCGGGCGAAGAGCCGGGGCCGCCGGGGCGGGAATTCCGGCGGCGGGAAGGATCGGGGGCGGAAGGATTGCGGCTCGTCCATCTCATGCTCTCCTGCGTCGCCTTCCCCTAGCCGATCCGCCGCCGGCGCGGAAGTGCGGCATCAGCGCAGATAGGGGAACCAGTCCTCGCGCAGGCGCTGGCCGGGCTGCATCTCATGGCCCGGATAGGGCGGCGAGGTGCGGCCGGGCCGTTCCACATAGCGCGCGTCGTCGCCGACCAGCCGCAGGCTGAAGGCGCGCCGCCTTGTGCCGGCATTGTTGCCGCGCGCGCCGTGCAGGGTGCGGTAGTTGAAGGCCACCGCGTCGCCCGGCTCCATCTGCCATTCGCGGATGTCCATCCCCTCGGCGTCCGGGTCGGGGACCGGCATGTATTTCTCCGCGTCGGGATAGAAGCTGGTCTCGGCCAGCCAGCGGGTCGGCAGCACCTCCTTCTCCCAGCGATGCGAGCCGGCGACGCAGCGCAGCGAGGCCTCGCGCACCGGATCGAGCGGTGACCAGAAGCTGATGGTCTGCTGGCCATCCACGAAATAGTAAGGCCCGTCCTGGTGCCAGGGCGTCGGCTTCGAGGTGCCCGGCTCCTTCACCAGCACATGATCGTGGAACATCTGCACCCGCTCCGACCCCATGAGCTCGGCCGCCACCTCGGCCACAGCACTTTCGCGGATCACCCGCCCGAATTCCGGGATACGCTCCCAGTTGCAGTAATCGTCGAAGAAGCGGCCGCCCTCGCCGGGCTTGAGGTTCTCGGCGGCATAGGGGCCCGGCTCGGCCATGTTGCGCTCGATGCCGGCGCGCAGTTCCTCCACCCAGTCGGCCCAGAGGCCGCGGACCAGCACCACGCCGTCGCGCTGATAGGTTTCGATCATCTCGGGGGTGATGACGGGTTTCGCCATGGCTGTCTCCTGTTTTCGCTGCTTGCCAGAATGCCGCACCCGGATCATAAATCCAAATAATGTCTCTCAAAGATGTATATTGAAAAATGCTATCGGTCACCCTGCGCCAACTGGAATACGCCGTGGCGGTCGCCCGCGCCGGCGGGATGAGCGCCGCCGCCGAGGCGCTGCATGTCAGCCAGCCCGCGCTTTCCGTCGCGCTGCGCGAGCTGGAGGCGCAACTGGGCCGGCCGCTCTTCCTGCGCCGCCCCGGCGGGCCGCTCGCCCCCACCCCGTTCGGGCGCGGCTTCCTGGAGGATGCCGAGGCGCAGCTTGCCGCGATCACGCGGCTGATGGCGGGCGAGGCCGCGCCGCCCTTGCCGGTGCGCCTCGCCGTCTTCGAGGATCTGGCGCCGATGCTGCTCGCGCCGCTGCTCGCCGCCTGCCCCGCCGATCTGCCGGTCGCCCCGGTCATCCTCGGCTTTGAGCCGATCACCGAGGGGCTGCGCGCCGGGCAGATCGACCTCGCGCTGACCTACGATCTCGGGCTTTCGCAGGCGCTGTCGCGGCAGGAACTGGCGCGGCTGCGGCCCCATGCGGTGATGGCGCCGGGGCACCGGCTGGCGGCCCATGCCGGGGTCTCGCTGAGCGAGCTCGCCACCGAGCCGCTGATCCTCGCCGATCAGGGGCTTTCGGTCAGCCACATGCGCGGGCTTTTCGCCCGGCGCGGCCTCGCGCCCCGCATCGCCCATCGCACCGCGACGCTGGAACTGCTGCGTTCCTTCGCCGCCAACGGCCTCGGCGTGGGGCTGAGCTACACGATCCCGGTGCCGGGGCAGAGCTATGACGGCGCGGCGCTGGTCAGCCGGCCGCTGCTCGATGCCGGGCCGGGCGAGCCGGTGGTGCTGGCCTGCGCCGACCGCACGGCGCTCTCCCCGGCGGGGGAGCGGCTGGCGCGGCTGATCGCGGCCCGGCCGGTGCTGATCCCCTGAGCGGCATTAACCGCCGGGAAAGGCCGCCATGCGATACCGATTCGCATGAGAGTCCTGCGCCGCCCGCCCTTCCCGCTGATCCTTCCGGCGTTGCTCGCGCGGCTGTCAGCGCAATGCGCGGCCCTCATGGAACAGATGCAGCCGCTGCGGATCGGCGTCGAGATGCAGCGCCCGCCCCCGCAGGCCGGGATGCAGGCCCGGCAGCTTCGCCGCCACCGACAACGCGCCCTGCCGGCGGAAATGCAGCACCGTGGCCTCGCCCGGTGTCTCGGCGACCTCCACCTCGCCGGAGAACAGCGCGGGCCCCCCGACCGGCCGCAGATGCTCCGGCCGCACCCCGAGCTCGACCCGCAGGCCGAGCGCGGCATCGCCGGTCGCCACCGCCACCACCGCCGCGCCGCCATGGTCGAGGCGGATCCGGGTCCGCGCCCCGGTCGCCACCACCACCCCGGGCAGCAGGTTCATCGCCGGGCTGCCGATGAAACGCGCGACGAAGGCGGTCTGCGGCCGCTCATAGAGGTCGAGCGGCGTGCCGACCTGCGCGATGCCGCCCTCTGCCAGAACCACGATGCGGTCGGCCAGCGTCATCGCCTCGGTCTGGTCATGGGTGACATGGATCATCGTGCTGGCCGGCATCGCCTGTTTCAGCCGCGCCAGCTCCACCCGCATCGCGGCGCGCAGCCCGGCGTCGAGGTTGGAGAACGGCTCGTCGAACAGGAAAAGCCGCGGCGCGCGCAGGATCGCCCGGCCGATGGCGACGCGCTGCCGCTGCCCGCCAGACAGCGCGGCGGGCCGCCGATCGAGGCAGCAGGTGAGATCCAGCATCCCCGCCACCCGCGCCACCGCCGCCGCGACCTCGGCCGCGGGCCGGCCGGCGGCCTGGAGCGCGAAGGCGAGGTTCTGCCGCGCCGTCATATGCGGATAGAGCGCGTAGGACTGGAACACCATGGCGATGCCGCGCCGGGCCGGCGGCACCTCGTTCATCCGCCGCCCGTCGATGAACAGATCCCCCTCGCCGATCCGCTCCAGCCCGGCGATCATCCGGAGCAGGGTGGACTTGCCGCATCCCGAGGGGCCGAGCACGCCGATCAGCTCGCCGCTGCGGATTTCGAGGCCGATCCCCTCCAGCACCCGCCGCGCCCCGAACCTCTTGCCGATCCCGGCCAGCCTCACCTCCGCCATCGGCTTCGCTCATTTCCCCGCGCCGGCCGGCAGGCCGCGCAGCAGGATGCGGTGCAGGATCAGGAACACCGCCAGCGGCACCGCCATGGACAGCATGGCGGCGGCGGCCAGCACCTCCCACTCGCCGCCGCGCGAGCCCATCATCCCGCGCAGCAGCACCGGCAGCACCGGCGCCTCCGCCCCGCCGAGAAAGACCGAGGCGACCAGCAGGTCGTTCCAGATCCAGAGGAACTGGAAGACCGCGAAGGCGGCCAGCCCCGGCAGGCAGAGCGGCAGGGTGATCCGGGCGAAGATCCGCGCCTCCGACACGCCGTCGAGCCGGGCGCAATCGACGATCCCGCGCGGCAGGCGCCGCATGAAGCCGCACAGCACCCAGATGGCGAGCGGCAGGCCGAAGCCGGTATGGGCGAGCCAGATCCCCGGATAGCTCTTGCCGATCCCGAGCAGATCCTGCAACCGCAGCAGCGGCACCAGCGCCAGTTGCAGCGGCAGCACCATCAGCCCGACCAGCGCCGCGACCAGCAGCGCCCGGCCCGGAAACTCCATCCAGACCAGCGCATGCGCGGCGAAGGCGGCGATGAAGAGCGGCAGCGCGGTGGCCGGAAGGGTAAGCGCGAAACTGGCGAGGATGGCGCGGCCGACCCCCTCGGCCTCCAGCAGGCGCGCATAGGACGCGGCGGTGAAGCGCGGCGGGGCGAGGGTGGCGAGGAAGATGCGCGGCGCCGGATCGAGGGGTGTGGGCGCGGCGAGCCGGAACGCGCCATCCGCCGCCACCCGCAGCGAGAGGCCGTCGTCGCGCCGCGCGGTCGTGCCGGCGGCGAAGGCGGTGGGCGCGCGCGCGGAGAGGCCGAAGGCCGTGACCTCTCCCGCCTCCGCGCCCATCGCCATCCCCTCGATCACCCAAACCCCCGCCTCGCGCCGTTGCGCGGCGGGTTCGGGATGGAAGACCATGACGCGCCCGGCCGGAAACGGCGCCCGCCACCAGCCCGAATCGGCGGCCGCTTCGCGGTCGCGCAAGGAGGTGACCAGCAGCCCCGCCACCGGCAGCAGCCAGAGCAGCGCCAGGAAGGCGACCGCCAGCCGCCTCATTCCCGCGCCTCCCGCCGGACGCCGCGCAGGACCAGCGCGAGGACGGGCGCGGCCAGCGCCAGCATGACCAGCGCCACCGCCGAGGCACGGCCGCTGTCCTGGGCGCGGAACATCCAGTCGAACATCAGGCCGGCCAGCACCTGCGTGCCCCATTGCCCGTTGGTCATCGCCTGCACGATGTCGAAGAGCTTCAGCACCATGACGGTGAGCGCGGTCCAGACCACGGCGATGGCGCCGCCGATCTGCGGCACCTGGATGCGCAGGAAGATCCGCAGCGGCCCGGCCCCGTCGAGCAGGGCGGCCTCCACCGTCTCGGCCGGAACGGCGCGCAGCGCGGCGGCGAGGATCACCATGGCGAAGCCGGTCTGGCTCCAGACCACCACAGCCATCAGCGCCCAGGTGTTCAGCGGCGCCTGGGTGAGCCAAGGCAGGGCGGTGCCGCCCGCCGCCGTCCGGAGCGCGTTGAGCAGCCCGATCTCCGGAAGGCCGCCGCCGCGATGCTCATACACGAATTTCCAGATCACCGCCGCGCCGGTGAAGCCGATCGCCATCGGCAGGAAGATCGCCAGCCGGGCGAGCGTGCCGCCGCGCAACCGGTCGGTCAGTCCGGCGGCGACGAGGCCGAGGCCGGTGGCCGCCGCCGGCACCACCGCGAGCCAGAGCAGCGTGGTGACCAGCGCCTCGCGGAACCGCGCGTCGCCCGCGAGCCAGCGGAAATTGCCCAGCCCGACGAAGGCCGTGCCATCCGGCCCGCGCAAGGCCAGCCACATCGTGACCAGCAGCGGCTGCACGAGGCAGATCGCGACGAGCAGCCCCGCCGGGGCGAGAAACAGCCACGGCCGCACCAGCGCCGCCCGCTCCGGCAGCAGCCGGTCGAGCAGGCGGCCCGACAGCGCGAGCCAGCCGAGGCAGCCGCCGAGACAGAGCAGGATCGCCGCGAGGGCCGACAGGAGCTGCGCCATGCCCGCTAGTCCAGCGTTTCCCAGACCCGCCGGATCCGGGCCGCCACCGCCTCCGCCGGCGCGCCGCCGACATAATCGACCATTCCGGTCCAGAACGCCCCCGCCCCGATGGCGCCCGGCATCAGATCCGACCCGTCGAAGCGGAAGCTGGTCGCGCCGAGCAGGATCGCGCTCAGCCGTTTCTGCACCGGATCGCCATAAAGATCGGGGTTCACGCCGCGATGCGGGGTCAGGAAGCCGGATTGCGCCATCCAGATCTCATGCGCGATCGGGGTGGCGAGGAAATCGAGAAAGCCGCGCGCCGCCGGACCGTCGCGGGTGATGACCGCCAGCGTGCCGGAGCCGAGAACCGGCTGGCCCAGCCCGCTGCCGGCGAAGGCCGGGAAATAGAAGGCGTCGACATCGCGGCCCGGCTCCAGCCCGGCGGGGAAGAAGGAGGGGATGAAGCTCGCCTGCCGGTGCATGTAGCAGCGCGGCGGCAGGGTGAAGAGGCCGCGCGGGCTGTCGCGGAAATCGGTGGCGGCGACGCCGGCCGGCCCGCCGGCGACCTGCTCCGCCGCGCGGGCGATGGCGCCGAACGCCTCGATGGCGGCGATGACCTTCGGGTCGTCGAAGGGCAGCTCGCCCCGCGTCCAGCGGTCGTAATCCTGCGGCGGATGGAGACGCAGCATCATCTCCTCCACCCAGTCGGTCGCGGGCCAGCCGGTCGCCGGGCCGGAGCCGAGGCCGATGCACCAGGGCGTGCCGCCCTCCGCCACGATGCGCTCGGAGAGGAGCCGCAACTCCTCCAGGCTGCGCGGCACCTCATAGCCGGCATCGGCGAAATTGCCGGGCACATACCAGACCAGCGACTTCAGATCGACGCGATAGAACAGACCGTAAAGCGCGGGCGCCCCGTCCGGGCCCGCGAAGGTGGCGAGGTCGAGCCAGCTTTGCCCGGCGGCGTAATCGTCGCGCATCGCCGCGCCGATCCCGGGGCCGAGCGGCGCCAGCCGGCCGCGCCGCGCCAGTTCGGCGGCGAGGCCGGGCTGCGGGATGATCGCCACATCGGGCGGCGCGCCCGCCTCGACCTCCACCAGCAGACGCTGCTCGAAACCGTCGCCGCCGGCATAGGCGACCTCGGCGCCGGTCGCCGCCTCGAAATAGGCGATGACCGATTCGAACATCCGCTTGTCGACGCCGCCCCAAGGGCCGTCGACGCTCAGGCGCTGGCCGCGCAGGTCATGGGCGGCGGCGAAGGCGTCGAGCGCGGCCCAGTGGAAGCGCGCATCCGCGCCGGGCGGAAAGACCAGATCGCGCGCGGCGGCGGCGGCACCGGCCAGCAAGGCGAGGCAGAGCGGAACGCCGAGGGCGGCCTTGCGGAGGATCGACATGACTGGCTTGCGGCCCCTTCGGCGCGGATCACGCGGATGCCCGGAACGGTAGCGGCGCAGCCACCGCATTTCAACCACAAGATGAACCAAGCCGCCCTGCCCCGCGCCACCTTGGCAAGCCCCCCGAAACCGTCCTATCACCCGAGGGGAATACCGGATGCTCTGGCCGGCACCGCTCAGCCACGGGGAGGCACGCGTGACCGACATTCTTTCGCTGGTCGCCGATATAGGCGGCACCAATACGCGCGTGGCGCTGGCGCGCGGCACGGCGATCCGGGGCGACAGCATCCGCCGCTTCCGCAATGCCGACCATCCGGGGCTGGAGACGATCCTGCGGCTTTACCTCGACGCGGCCGGCCTCGCCGCCTGCGACGGCGCCTGCGTCGCGGCGGCGGGACCGGTGCGCGACGGGGTGGCGACGATGACCAACCTCGCCTGGACGATCGACGGCGCGGCGCTGCGCCGGGCGACCGGGGCGGCGAAGGTGGCAATCCTGAACGACTTGCAGGCGCAGGGCCACGCGCTCGGCCATATCGCCGGCGACAAGCTCGCCGGCGTGGTGGCGGGCACCGAACAGCCCGGCGCGGCCAAGCTGGTGGTGGGCGCCGGCACCGGCTTCAACGCGGCGCCGGTGCATGAGACGCCCTGGGGCCGCATCGTCGCACCTTCGGAATGCGGCCATATCAACATGCCGGTGCGCACCGAGGCCGACCTGCGGCTGGCCCGCTTCGTCGAGACCGCGCATGGCTTTCCCGGCGTCGAGGACGTGCTGTCCGGGCGCGGGCTGGAACGGCTCTACGCCTTCGTCCGCGCCGAGGCGGGCAGCCCCGGCGAAAGGCCGGCGGCGGAGATCATGGCGGCGCTGGCGGCGGGCGAGGCCGATGCCGAGGCGACGGGTCGGCTTTACGTCCGGCTGCTCGGCGCCGAGATCGGCAATCTGGCGCTGACCCATCTGCCCTTCGGCGGCATCTACCTGATCGGCGGCGTGGCGCGGGCGATGCAGCCCTGGCTCGCCGCCTTCGATTTCGCGGGCGCCTTCCGCGACAAGGGCCGCTTCGCCGGCTTCATGGCGAATTTCGCGGTCTCGGTGATCGAGGACGATTACGCGGCGCTGACCGGCTGCGCGGTCTATCTGGAGAATGGCGGGCAAGGGTGAAGGCCCGCCTGCGCGGGCCTTGCCTCCGGCGGGGGTATTTGCCGTCAGGTTGAAGCGGGCGGGGTGCGGCATAGGCCCCCCGGCGGGACATTCTTCATGCGAAACCGAAGAATATCATCGCAATACGCTGATATTCCCCGGCTATCCCGGAGCAACGGAAGGTGTCAGGTGATGACATCCGGCGCGTTTCGGCCGGTACGTTCGCGGATTTGCGCCAAGGTATCGGCCGCGCGGATCACCGGCGCCAGCGCCTCTTGCGGGTCGCGGTCGAGCCCCTCCGGCCCCGGCGCGTAGCGTTCCAGATAGAGCCGCAGCGTCGCCCCTTCGGTGCCGGTGCCGGAAAGCCGCAGCACGATGCGCGCGCCGTCGGTGAAAAGGATGCGCACGCCCTGGCCCCGGCTGACCGAGCGGTCCACCGGGTCGGTATAGGCGAAATCGTCGGCCGCAGCGATCTCCATGCCCTCGACGGTGATCCCCGGCAGGCCCGGCAGGCTGGCGCGCAAGGCCGCCATCATCGCCTCCGCCGCGCCGGCCTCGATCGCCTCGAAATCGTGGCGGGAGTAGTAGTTGCGGCCGAATCTTGCGAAATGCCCGGCCATGATCTCCGCCACCGGCTGCTTCCGCATGGCGAGGATGTTGAGCCAGAGCAGCACCGCCCAGAGCCCGTCCTTCTCGCGCACATGGTCCGAGCCGGTGCCGAAGCTTTCCTCGCCGCAGAGCGTGGCGCGGCCGGCGTCGAGCAGGGTGCCGAAGAATTTCCACCCCGTCGGCGTCTCGTAGGCAGGGATCCCCAGCGCCTCGGCCACCCGGTCCGCCGCCGCCGAGGTCGGCATGGAGCGCGCGACGCCGGCCAGCCCGCGGGCATAGCCCGGCGCCAGATGCGCGTTCGCCGCCAGCACCGCGAGACTGTCGGAGGGCGAGACATAGATGCCGCGCCCGAGCACCATGTTGCGGTCGCCGTCGCCATCCGAAGCCGCGCCGAAATCCGGCGCCTCCGGCGCCATCATCTCTGCCATCAGCTCATGCGCCCAGGTCGGGTTCGGGTCCGGGTGCATCCCGCCGAAATCCGGCAGGGGCGTGCCATGGGTCACCGTGCCGGGCGCGGCGCCCAGACGGCTTTCCAGAATTTCCCTTGCATATGGCCCGGTTACCGCGCACATCGCATCGAAACGCATCCGGAAGCCGCCGGCGAACATCGCCCGGATCGCCGGGAAATCGAACAGGCTTTCCATCAGCGCGGCGTAATCGGCCACGCTGTCCACCACCTCCACCGCCATGCCGTCGAGCGTCACGCTACCGATCCGCGACAGATCGGGCGCGGGCGCGTCGGAGATGCGGTATTCCGCGATCTCCTGGCTGCGGCGATACATCGCCTCGGTCGCCGCCTCGGGCGCGGGGCCGCCGTTCGGCATGTTGAACTTCACCCCGAAATCCGCCTCCGGCCCGCCGGGATTGTGGCTGGCCGACAGGATGATGCCGCCATCGGTTTTGTTCAACCGGATCAGATGGCTGGCGGCCGGGGTTGACAGGACCGCGTTCTGCCCGACGATCACCTTCGCCGCCCCGTTGGCCGCCGCCATCCGCAGGATGACCTGCGCCGCCCGGTCGTTGAAATAGCGCCCGTCGCCGCCCAGCACGAAGGTCTTGCCCCGCGCGCCGCCGATGGCGTCGAAGATCGACTGCACGAAATTCTCCAGATATTGCGCGCCCATGAAGACCGGGGTCTTCTTGCGCAGGCCGGAGGTGCCGGGCTTCTGCCCCGCGATGGGTCGGGTGGCGATGGTCAAGGCGGTCATCAGGGCCCTCAATCGGAATTCGCGGAGAACACAAGCACGGAATGGGCGGGCACCTCAAGCCCCTGCGCCGCCGGCTCCGGCCCGGCCTCGGGCCGGGTGGTGTCGAGCAGCAGGGTCCATCCCGGCGCGGTGTCCGGCAGGGTGAGCGTCACCGCGCAACCCGTGTTGAACACGGCGAAAATCGCCTCGCGATCCTCCAGCCCGCCCTCGGCGGCGCGGCGCAGCTCCAGGCAGAGGCAGCGGAAATCCGGGTCGTGCCAATCCTCGGGGCGCGGGGCGGCGCCATCGGCGCGGCGCCAGATCACGTCGGGCAGCCCGTCCACCGCGCGGAGCCGCGCATGGAGGAACCGGCGCTGCCGCAGCACCCGACAGGCGCGGCGCAACGCCACCAGCCGGGCGACGAACCCGGCGAGCGCGGTATCGGCCCGCGCCCAGTCGACCCAGCCGGTCGCGTTGTCCTGCGCATAGGCGTTGTTGTTGCCCTGCTGGCTGTTGCCGATCTCGTCGCCCGCCAGAAGCATCGGCACCCCCTGCGACAGCATCAGCGTGGCGAGCAGGTTGCGCTTGCGCAAGGCCCGCGCGGCGCGGATCGCCGGATCGTCGCTCGGCCCCTCCACCCCCATATTGTCGGAATGGTTGTCGTCATGGCCGTCGCGATTGTCCTCGCCATTGGCGAGATTGCGCTTCAGGGTGAAGCCGACCAGATCCTCCAGCGTGAAACCGTCATGGGCGGTCACGAAATTCACCGAGGCCGTCGCCGGCCGCGCGTCATGGTCGAAGAGTTCCGCGCTGCCCAGCAGGCGCCGCGCCAGATCCGGCGCCATGCCGGCATCGCCGCGCCAGAAGCGGCGCACACCGTCGCGGAAGCGGTCGTTCCATTCGCCGAACGGATGCGGAAACCGGCCGAGCTGATAGCCGCCCGGCCCGATGTCCCAAGGCTCGGCGATCAGCTTCACCCGCGCCAGCAGCGGATCCTGCCGGATCGCCGCGAAGAATCCGGCCTGCGGGTCGAAGCCATGCGCCGCGCGGCCGAGCGTGCTGGCCAGATCGAAGCGGAAGCCGTCGACGCCGAGCCCGGCCCAGTGGCGCAGGCTGTCCATCACCAGGCGCAGCACCATCGGATGGGCGAGGTTCAGCGTATTGCCGGTGCCGGTATCGTCGACATAGAAGCGCCCGCCCTCGCGCAGCCGGTAATAGCTGCGATTGTCGATCCCGCGGAAGCCGAGCGTCGGGCCGAGCTCGTCGCCCTCGCCGGAATGGTTGTAGACCACATCGAGGATGACCTCGATCCCCGCCGCGTGGAAGCGGCGCAGCATGTCCCGGACCCCCTCCAGCCCCGCCGGCCCGAGATAGCGCGGCTCGGGCGCGAAGAAGCCGATGGTCTGGTAGCCCCAGTAGTTGCGCAGCCCCCTCGCCACCAGGAAGCGGTCGTCGAGGAAGGCCTGCACCGGCAGAAGCTCGATGGCGGTGATGCCGAGCTTCACCAGATGCTCCAGCACCGCCTCCGAGGCGAGGCCGGGAAAGCTGCCGCGCAGCGCCGGCGGCACGGCGGGATGCAGCATGGTCAGGCCGCGCATATGCGCCTCGTAGATCACCGTCTCGTGCCAGGGGCGATGCGGGCGCTCCGGCGCCGCCTCCGGCTCCGCCTCGGCCACGACCACCGATTTCGGCACGGCGAAGGCGCTGTCGCGGCTGTCGAAGGACAGGTCGGCCCGCGGGCTGCCGACCCGGTAGCCCATCAGCGCATCCGACCAGCGCGGCCGGCCCGACAATCGCCGGGCATAGGGGTCGATCAGCAGCTTGTTGGGGTTGAAGCGATGCCCGCCCTCCGGCGCATAGGGCCCATGCACCCGATAGCCGTAAAGCGCGCCGGGCCCGAGCCCGCCGACATGGATATGCCAGATGTCGCCATCACGGTCGCGCAGCGGCAGGCGGCGCAGTTCCTTGCGGCCATCGGGCGAGAAGAGGCACAGCTCCACCTTCTCGGCATGGGCCGAGAACAGCGCGAAATTCACCCCGTCGCCCTCCGGGGTCGCCCCCATCGGCCAGGGCCGGCCCGGCGAGACGCGACCGGCGGCGCGCCCGCTCACCGCAGCAGGCCCTCGTAAAGCGCGGCATAGGCGGCGGCCGAGGCCTCCCAGCCCACCGGCTGCGCCATGGCCCGCTGGACCATCCGCGCCCAGGCCGCGCGGTCGGCATGGAGCGCGACCAGCCGGCGCAGCGCCTCGGCCAGCGCCGGGGCGTCGGTCGGGTGGAAGACGATCCCGGTCGCCACGCCCTGCGCCAAAGCCGCCGGATTGGCGTTGATCACGGTATCGGCGAGCCCGCCCACCGCGGCCACCACCGGCACCGTGCCGTAGCGCAGGCCGTACATCTGCGTCAGCCCGCAGGGCTCGAAGCGCGAGGGCACCAGAACCGCGTCGCCGCCGGCGAACATCCGGTGGCTCAGCGCCTCGTCATAGCCGGTCGTCACCGCCACCCGGCGCGGGAAACGCCCGGCCAGCGCCAGCATCTCCTCCTCCAACGCCCGGTCGCCGGAACCGAGCAGCACCAGCCCGCCCCCCGCCGCGACGAAACCGGGCAGCGCGGCGGGCAGCAGATCCATCCCCTTCTGGTCGGTCAGCCGGCTCACCACGATGGCGAGCGGCCCCGGCACCTCCAGCCCGAACGCCGCGCAAAGCGCCGCGCGGTTGGCGGCCTTGCCCTTCATCCGCCGCGCGGAATAGGGGATCTCCTCGGCCTCGGGCGACCAGATCGCGGTATCCACCCCGTTGAGGATGCCCCGCACATCCGCCGCCCGCGCCTCGATCACCCCTTGCAGGCCCAGCCCGAATTCCGGCCGCATCAGCTCCGCCGCGTAATTCGGCGAGACGGTGGTGATGCGGTCCGCCGTCACCATGCCGGCCTTCAGGCTCGACAGCCCGCCGTAATATTCCAGCGAGCCGGAATGGAATTCGTGCCGGGGCAGCCGCAGCGCCTCCACCATCCCGGCCTCGGCCCAGCCCTGGAAGGCGATGTTGTGGATGGTCAGGACGCTGCCCACATCGCGCGCGCCGCCGAAGGCCAGATAGGCCGGCGCCAGCCCGGCCTGCCAGTCATGCGCGTGCAGCACCTGCGGCCGCCAGCCATCCGCCAGCCCCTGCCGCGCGATCCGCGCCGCCACCCAGGACAGCGCCGCGAAACGCTGCGGATTGTCCGGCCAGTCCGCGCCGCCGGTATTGTAGGGCCCGCCCTCGCGGTCGAAAAGATGCGGCGCGTCGAGCAGCAGCATCGCCACCCCGCCGGCCCGGCCCGCCCTCACCACGCCGGGGCCGCCGAACAGATCCTCCTCGGCCAGCACCGCCGGCCAGTCGCGCAGCCCCGCGCGCAGCGCGCGATAGGCCGGCATCAGCACCCGCATCTCCCAGCCCCGCCCCGCCAGCGCCGCCGGCAAGGCCCCCACCACATCGGCGAGCCCCCCGGTCTTCAGCAAGGGCACGCATTCCGACGCCACCGACAGAACCCGCCTCGTCTCCATGCCCGCCCCCTGTTTCATTCTGGCCCAAATATCCTGGGGGTCCGGGGGTGAAACCCCCGGCCTCTCCGCAATCGCCCCGTCAGGTCTTCGCCCTGAGCCAGGCGTCCACCATCACCTGCGTCACCAGCACCACGCCGCCCTCGCTGCGGCGGAACCATCTGGCATCCTCCTCCGGGTCGCGGCCGATGACCAGCCCCTCGGGGATCCTCACGCCGCGGTCGATCACGCAGCGGCCGAGCTCCGCCCGCCGGCCCACATCGACCTGCGGCAGCGCCACGACATGATCGAGCGTCGCGTAGCTATGGGTCCGGCAGCCGGTGAAGAGCAGCGAATTGCGCACCTCCGATCCCGAGACGATGCAGTCGCCCGAGACCAGCGACGACACGGCCGAGCCGCGCCGGCCGTCCTCGTCATGGATGAACTTGGCCGGCGGCACCAGCTCTGCATAGGTCCAGATCGGCCAGCTGTTGTCGTAGAGGTCGAGCTTCGGCACGAAATCGGTGAGGTCGATATTGGCCTGCCAGAAGGCGTCGATGGTGCCGACGTCGCGCCAATAGGGCTCGTCCTCCAGCCCGCTGGTCACGCAGCTTTCGGCGAAGCGATGCGCCATCGCCTTGCCGTGCCTCACGATCTCGGGGATCAGGTCATTGCCGAAATCATGGCTGGACTGGCTGTCCCCGGCATCCTTCAGCAGCAATTCGCGCAGGAAGGCCCAGTCGAAGACATAGATCCCCATCGAGGCGAGGCTATGGGCCGGATCGCCGGGGATCGCGGGCGGATCGGCGGGCTTTTCCAGAAAGCCGGTGATCCGCCCCGTCGCATCCACCGCCATCACGCCGAAGGCCGTGGCCTCGGCGCGCGGCACGGTCAGGCAGCCGATGGTCACATCGGCGCCGGTCGAGACATGCTGTTGCAGCATGATCTCGTAATCCATCTTGTAGACGTGATCGCCGGCCAGGATGATGACGAACTTCACCCCGTAGCTGTCCACGATGTCGATGTTCTGCGCCACCGCGTCGGCGGTGCCGAGATACCATTTGCTTTCGTCCACCCGCTGCGAGGCGGGCAGGATGTCGAGATATTCGTTGCGCTCGGCCCGGAAGAAGTTCCAGCCGCGCTGCATGTGGCGGATCAGCGAATGCGCCTTGTATTGCGTGGCGATCGCCATCTTGCGGATGCCGGAATTCAGCGCGTTCGACAGCGCGAAGTCGATGATCCGCGTCTTGCCGCCGAAATAGACCGCCGGTTTCGCGCGGCGGTCGGTCAGCTCCTTCAGCCGGCTGCCCCGGCCGCCGGCCAGCACGAAGGCCATGGCCTGCGACGACAGTCTCTGGTTCGGTCTCGCCTTCACCTCGTCCTCCTTTCCGGGGCCGCGCCCGGCGCTGGAATGTCTCGATCCGTCGCATGTCTGAAGAACACCGCCGAGAGCGGCGGCAGCGTCACCTCCGCCGAACAGGGCTGGCCCTGCGCCGGCGCCGCCCCGGCCTCCACCCCGCCGAGATTGCCGCGGTTGCCGCCGCCATAGACCGCCGCGTCGGTGTTCAGCACCTCGTCCCAGCGGCCCGGCAGCGGCAGGCCGAGCCGCCGGCGCCGTTCCACCGGCGTCATGTTCACCGCGACCGCGACCGGCGCGTCCGCCGCCCCGCCGAGGCGCAGCCAGGCATAGGTGGAGCCCTCGGCGTCGTCGGCCTCCAGCCAGCGGAAGCCCTCGGGGCGGCAGTCGTGGCGATGCAGCGCGGGCTCTGCGCGGTAGAGCCTGTTCAGGTCGCCCACCAGCCGCCGCATCCCGGCATGGAGCGGCCCATCCTCCAGCAGATGCCAGTCGAGGCCCTGCCGGTGATCCCATTCCCGGTCTTGGGCGAATTCGCAGCCCATGAACAGCAGCTTCTTGCCCGGATGGCCCCACATGAAGCCGTAATAGGCGCGCAGATTGGCGAACCGCTCCGCCCCCGCGCCCGGCATCTTGCCGAGCATGGAGCCCTTGCCATGCACCACCTCGTCATGGCTGATCGGCAGGACGTAATTCTCCGACCAGGCATAGCTCAACCCGAAGGTCATCCGGTGGTGATGGTATTTCCGATGCACCGGATCGAGCCGCATATAGGCCAGCGTGTCGTTCATCCAGCCCATGTTCCATTTGAAGCCGAAGCCGAGGCCGCCCTGATCCACCGGCCGCGACACGCCCGGAAAGGCCGTGCTCTCCTCGGCCACGGTCAGGATGCCGGGACAGGCGCCGTAAACCTCCGCGTTCATCCGCCGCAGCAGCGCGATGGCCTCGTAATTCTCGCGCCCGCCATCGTTGTTGGGCAGCCATTCGCCGGGGGGCCGCGAATAGTCGCGATAGAGCATCGAGGCCACCGCGTCGACGCGCAGCCCGTCGACATGGTATTCCTCCAGCCAGTAGAGCGCATTGGAGACGAGGAAATTGCGCACCTCGGTCCGGCCGAAATTGTAGATCAGGGTGTTCCAGTCCCGATGGAACCCCTCGCGCGGGTCCTCATGCTCGTAAAGCGCGGTGCCGTCGAAGCGGCCGAGGCCATGCGGATCGGCCGGGAAATGCCCCGGCACCCAGTCGAG
>JBDHSR010000009.1:0-26497 GCA_039808305.1 Gemmobacter sp.
CCGTTTCATGGATCTGAAACTAGACCATCGGAGGGCGCGGATCCAGCGGCCCGATGCCCGCCGCCGCCGAAAGGCCAGGGCGGGGCGGGATGCCGGCCGGCGCGGATCAGGCGAACCGCTTCGCCCCCGCGACGCAGAGGACGACCAGCGCGGTGACCGCGATCATCGTCCAGGCCACCGGCTCGCCCAGCAGGAGGCCCGCGAGCAGCAGCCCGAGGAACGGCTGCAACAGTTGCAACTGGCCCACGCCCGCGATGCCGCCCCGGGCCAGCCCGCGATACCAGAACACGAAGCCGACCAGCATGCTGAACACCGAGACATAGCCGAGGCCCAGCCATTGCGGCGGCGTCACGGCGGAAAACCCCGCCGGCCAGCTCGCCGCCATCAGCGCGGCCATCACCGGCAGCGACAGCACCAGCGCCCAGGAGATCACCTGCCAGCCGCCCAGCCGGCGCGACAGCGCCGCCCCCTCGGCATAGCCGAGGCCGCAGACCGTGATGGCGGCGAGCATCGGAAGGTCGCCCGCCCAGGTGCCGCCGCCGCCCTGTCTCCAGGCGAACAGCGCCACCGCCAGGCTTCCGGCGCAGGAGAACAGCCAGAAGGCCGGCCGGGGCCGCTCGCCGCCGCGCAGCACGCCGAAGATCGCCGTGGCCAGCGGCAGCAGCCCGATGAAGACGATGGACCGGGCCGAGGTGATGTGCTGGAGCGCCAGCGCCGTCAGCAGCGGAAAGCCCACCACCACGCCCGCCGCGACGATGGCGAGCGGGACGAGATCGCCGCGCGCCGGCCGGGCCTGCCGCAACAGCAGCAGCGCCGCCGCGCCGAGCAGCGCCGCGATCACCGCGCGGGCCGAGGTCAGGAACAGCGGCGCGAAGCCGCCGACCGCGACCCGTGTCGCCGGCAGCGAGCCGCTGAAGATGACGACCCCCAGCAGGCCGCTGCCCCATCCATCGCCGATCCGTTTCATCATCCGCTCCCGTTTCCCCCGCAGCTAGCGCATGGAGGCTGGCGCGGACAGGGACGGACCGATACGATCCGTCCGAACTGTATGGCCACAATCAGGGATACGATCCGGCGGCATGGCACATTCCCCCCGCACCACCGGCGTGATGGAGGCGATCCGGGGCCGGCTGGCCTCGCGCGCGCTGGTCCCCGGCGACCGCCTGCCCTCGATCCGGCGCTTCGCGGCGGTGACCGGGGTTTCGCCCTCCACCGTGGTCGAGGCCTATGACCGGCTGGCGGCCGAGGGGGTGATCCGGTCGCGGCCGGGATCGGGCTTCTATGTGGTGGGCGCGGCCCCCTCGCTCGACCTGCGCGCGCCGGGGCCGCCGCGCGACCGGGCGGTCGATCCGTTCTGGGTGTCGCGCGCCGCGCTCGACGCCGGGCCGGAGATGCTGAAGCCGGGCTGCGGCTGGCTGCCCGCCGACTGGATGCCGCAGGCCGCGCTGCGCCGCGCGCTGCGCCAGCTCGCGCGCGGGCCGGACGCGTTGCTGACCGATTACGGCAGCAGCCTCGGGCCGCCGGACCTCCGCCGCATCCTGGCGCGCCAGTTCTCGGACGAGGGGCTGGAGATCGGCCCCGAGGCGATCCTGCTGACCACCTCCGGCTCGCAATCCGTCGACCTGATCTGCCGCTACCTGCTGAGCCCGGGCGACGCGGTTCTGGTCGACGATCCCTGCTATTTCAACTTCCAGGCCCTGCTCCGGGTCTACAAGGCGCGGATCGTCTCGGTGCCCTTCACCCCCGGCGGGCCGGATCCGGCCCGCTTCGCCGCCGCGCTGGCCGAACACCGGCCGCGCCTCTACATCACCAATTCGGCGCTGCACAACCCGACCGGCGCGACGATCACCCCGCAGGCCGCGCACCGCCTGCTGATGCTGGCCGCCGCGCATGACCTGACCGTGATCGAGGACGACACTTTCGCGGTGCTGGAGCCCGACCTTTCGCCCCGTCTCGCCACGCTCGACGGGCTGGAGCGGGTCATCCGCGTGGGCAGCTTCTCCAAGACCCTGTCGGCCTCGGTCCGCTGCGGCTATGTCGCCGGCCGGCCGGAGTTGATCGCGGCGCTGACCGATCTTCAGGTGGCGACGAATTTCGGCGGGCCCAGCCCGGTGGCGACCGGGATCGTCCATGCGAGCCTCGTCGACGGCAGCTATCGCAAGCATGTCGAGGCGATCCGGCGCCGGCTGGTCCGCGCCCGCAAGGAGGTCGCGGCCCGGCTCTCCGGTCTCGGGATCGAGCCCTGGCTGATGCCGCGCGGCGGGTTCTACCTGTGGTGCCTGCTGCCCGACGGCCGGGACGCCGCCGACATGGCGCGGGCGGCGCTGCGGGAAAATGTGGTGCTGGCCCCCGGCAACATCTTCAGCCCGGCGCAGACCGCCGCAGGCTTCATGCGCTTCAACGTCAGCCAGATGCCGGATCGCGCCTGGCAGGTGCTGGCGCGGGTGATGGCCGGCCCGCCGCGGGTCTGACCGGCCGGGCGCGGCCCCGACGGATGGTCCGGGAATCCGCCTCCGCGATGGAACCGCCGCGCCGCTGGCCCGTTTCCGACCGGGCAAGGCGGTGGAGACACAGGATGGCCGATCATGACGCGCGGACCCGCAAGGACGACCTGCGCACCGGCACGCCCTTCTGGGTGAAGACGCCGCATTCCACCGTGCCGGCGGCGCGCGGGCTGAGCCGCGACCGTTTCGACGTGATCGTGGTCGGCGCCGGCATTTCCGGCGCGCTGGTGGCCGAGGCGCTGACCCGGGCGGGGAAATCGGTGCTGATCCTCGACCGCCGCCCGCCGGTGCGCGGCTCCACCCCCGCCTCGACGGCGATGATCCAGCACGAGATCGACATGCCGCTGACCCGCCTGCGCCGCAAGATCGGCGCGGACCATGCCGACCGCGCCTGGCGCCGCTCGGTGCGGGCGGTGGCGGATCTGGTGGCGCTGGCCGACCGGCTGGGGATCGCCTGCGGGATGCGCCCCAAGCCCGCGCTCTATCTGGCCGGCAACCTGATGGGCGCGCGGGCGCTGGCGCGGGAGGCCGAGGCGCGCGACGCGATCGGCATCCGGGCCGAATACCTGAAGCGGGCCGATCTGCTGGACCGTTTCGGCATGGACCGGCCGGCGGCGATCCTCTCCGACGCCTCGGCCTCGGCCAATCCGGCGCAACTGACGGCGGGGCTGCTGGGGGCGGCGCTGGGGCGCAAGGCGCGGATCGTCTCGCCGGTGGAGATCACCGACATGGCGGAGCTGCCCTCGGGCGTGGCGCTGGCGACGCGGAAGGGCGAGGTGCTGGTGGCTGAACACGCCGTCTTCTGCACCGGCTACGAATACCTGCCGCAGATGGAGACCGCCTCGCATCACGTCACCTCGACCTGGGCGCTGGCCTCGGCGCCGCTTTCCGGCCTGCCGGGATGGATGCGCGACACCATCGTCTGGGAGGCGGCCGACCCCTATCTCTATTTCCGCACCGACGAGACCGGCCGCGTCATCGCCGGCGGCGAGGACGAGGACGCCGCCGGGACCAACGCCGATCCCGCGAAGCTGGCGGCCAAGGCGAAGACCATCGCGCGCAAGCTGCGCGAGCTGACCGGGGTGAATATCGGCCGGCCCGCCTATCGCTGGTCGGCGCCGTTCAGCGTGACCGATGACGGGCTGCCCATCATCGACCGGGTGCCGGGGCAGGAGCGGATCTTCGCGGTGATGGGCTTCGGCGGCAACGGCATCACCTTCTCGGTCATCGCCGCGCAGATCGTGGCCGCCGCCATCGCCGGGAAACCCGATCCCGACGCGGCGGTGTTCCGCTACCGCTGAGGCCGGCGGCTTTCACCCACCGCGCATGCCCGGCTCAGCGCCGGGGCACCAGCGCGAGCACCCTGAGCGGGCTGCCGGACCCCTCATGCACCTTCAGCGGCGCGGCGAGGATCATGCTGCCGGTGGGCGGCAACTGGTCCAGCGCGGTCAGGCATTGCAGCCCGTAGCGCCCCGCGCCATGCAGATAGTGATGCGCCGGATGCGGCGGCTCGAACGTGCCGCCGAGGCCGGCATCGGTGCCGATGGTCTCGGTGCCGAAGCCGAGGATGTCGCGCTCCCGCACCAGCCATTCCATCACCTCGGCATCGGGGCCGGGGGTATGGGCGCCGTCGCCGCGCAGATTGGCATAGGCCGCGCCGCGCCGCCGCGACCAGTCGGTCCGCATCAGCACCCAGGAGCCGGCGGGGATGCGGCCATGCGCGGCCTCCCACGCCTCGACCTGCGGGCGGGTCAGCAGGAAATCGTCATCCGCCGCGGCGCCCGCGGAACAGTCGATCACGCAGGCCGGGGCGATCATGTCGGCCACCGGCATGGTGTCCACCGTGCCCCGCGGCCGGTCGCGGCCGGTGAACCAATGCGCCGGCGCGTCGAAATGCGTGCCGGTATGTTCGCCGAAGGACAGGTTGTTCCAGTACCAGGCGGGCCCGGCGGCGTCGTAGCGCGACAGCCGCTCGATCCGCACCGGGGCGGATTGCGCGAATTCGGGCGGCAGCGCGATGACCGGGAAATCCTCGGTCAGCGTCTGGGTCAGGTCGACCAGCCGCACCGCGCCCGAGGCGAGGGCGGCGGCCAGATGGGTGACGGGATCCGTGCTCATGTCATCGCCCCTAGAGTTGGCCGCGCGCGAGTTCGGCTTCCAGCGCGCGGGGATTTTCCTGATGCCGGTCCAGCCAGTCGCGGGCCAGGTCGCCGATCACCGCCTCTTCATGGCCGGCCTTCAGCCCGGCCAGGATCGCGGCGGCGATGGCGCGCCCGTTCACCTTGGGATGGGGGAAGGCGTCGAACCAGGGAATGTCGGTCGGGCCGGTGACGGCGGTCATCAGCCGCACCCCGCCGGGGGCGAGCATCGCCCGCAGCGCCGGTGCCAGCGCCAGCGCCGCCGCATGGGCCGCGCCATAGCCCGCGAAACCGGGATGCTGCACCCGGCCGAAGACCGAGACCAGGTTGACCCAGGCCGCCGCCCCCGGCGCGTCGCGCGCCGCATCCGCCCCGCGCGCCGCCATGACCGGCGCGAAGCCGCGCATCAGCCGCATCAGGCCGAAGGCCGAGACCTCCATCATCTCGCGCGCCTGGGCGGCGGAGGCCGGGGCCATCAGCGGGCCGGGGCGCGGCAGATCGGCGGTATTGACGAGGATCTCCACCTTGCCGCCGATGTCGGTGGCCAGATCCGCGACCGAGCGGTCCGAGCGCAGGTCGAGCGGCAGGACCGAGACGCCCGGCAGCGCCGCCAGCTTCCCGGCCTCGGGGAAGGGCTTCCACGCCTCGTCCAGCCCGAGGAACACATGCGCCGCCCCGGCGGCCAGCAGCGCCTCGGCCAGCGGCCGCGCCGCGACATGGCGGGCATCGGTGATCAGCACGCGCCGGCCCTTCGGGTCGGCCACCATCTCCTGCCATTGCGGGTCGGCGCCCATGTCACGCTCCTGTTCTGGTCCGGCATGAAGCACGGCCTGCCCGGCGCGGTCCAGCATCAGCGCGAGGCGCACCCGGTCGCCCTGTCCCGCGCCGGGATGCAGATGCGCCAGCGCCTGCGGCCCGGCATCCATCTGCACCAGCCCGACCCGCCAGGGCGCGCGGGCGCGGAAATAGCTGTCGGCGGGCACTTCGGCGGTGGTGGCCGAGATCACCCTGCCGCCGCGCGGCGCCGGTTCCAGCGGCAGCGCGGCGGAGAGGCAGGACGGGCAGGCCTCGTGCATGGGCCAGAGAAAGCGGCCGCAGCCGCCGCAATGTTGCAGCTCGAACCCGCCCCGCCCGGCGACCGGGATCAGCAGATGCGCCTTGCGGCTGCGGGCCGCCGGCGGCAGCAGCACGGCGGCCGTCTTGCGCAGCGGATCCTTCAGCGGGCGCTTCACCGGATGGTCCATCACATCCCCTCCAGCACGGCGGCGGCGGAGCCGAGGCCGCGGTCGAAATTGATCATGCCGAAGCCGGCGGCGACGGCGCGGCGGGCGCCCGCCACCTGCGTGGGGCCGGCGGTGCCGGTCACCTGCCGGATCGACTCCACAAGGCCCATATGGCCGCCGGCGCAGCCCGCCTGCCCGGCCGAGAGCTGCCCGCCGCAGGTGTTGTGCGGCAGGTCGCCCGTCACCGTCAGGTCGCGCGCGCGCAGGAACTCCGCCGCCTCGCCCTTGGCGCAGAAGCCCAGATCCTCGAACTGCATCATCGAGATGAAGGGATAGTCGTCATAGGTCTGCACCAGATCCATGTCGGCGGGCGTCATCCCCGCCATCGCCCACAGATCGCCGATGTCGCGCGCCCAGCCGCCGCGCAGCATCACCGGATCGGCGGGGAAGGCGTTGTGCCGCTCGATCGCGGCGCAGAGCCGGGCGAAGGGCAGGCCCTGCGCCCGCGCCGTCTCCTCGCGCATCACCAGAAACGCCTCGGCCCCGGCGCAGGGCATGACGCAATCGAACAGGTGGATCGGCGGCGCGATGGGCCGGGCGGACATGTAGTCGTCCAGCGTCAGCGGCTTCTTCATCAGCGCGCCCGGATTGCGCAGCGCATTGGCCCGCTGCGCCACCGCGATGCGGCCGAAATCCTCGCGCGTGGCGCCGGTCTCGGCCATGTAGGCCTGCGCGATCAGGGCGAAGCTGACATTCGGCCCGCCCGCGCCATAGGGATAGACCGCATCCTGCGAGAAGCGCGAGAAGTTCTCCAGCCCCTGCCGGAAGCTTTGCGGCGCGTTGGTGTCGGCGCCGATGCAGGCCACCACGTCGCAATCGCCGGCCTGCACCGCCCGCGCGGCGCGGCCCAGCCCCATCACCCCGGCGACGCCGCCCATCGGCAGGTAATCGAGAAACCGCGGCGAGAGGCCGAAATGCTGGGTCAGCCCGATGGCGCTGTCGGGCGCGGTGGAGAAGCTGGCCACCGACAGCCCGTCGAAATCGCGATGCGCGATGCCCGAGGCCGCCGCCAGCCCCGCCAGCGCCCGGCCCACCCACCATTGCGTGCTTTCCGTGGAAAACCGCTGATAGGGCACCGTCACCGGCGCCGCCAGCACCACCCCGTCATAGCCCCTGCGCGCCGTCATCGTTCCATCCCCGATCCCCCGTTCCGGCCCCGCGCCGCCATGCCTCCGCGCGGGAAACAGGCGCGGTCACCCGCTTGCCACATATTCGCCGGAAGCGTGAATTCCGCAATGCTTCATACTTGAAATATTTTTCGCGTCTGACAAGCTGAATCCGCAAGGGTGGAAAAGCGGGCCGCAGATCCGCGTTCCGCCCGGTCGAAACACCCGGAAAACAAGGCGTCCCCAGAGGGTTCCGCCCCCATCTACAAGGTCACGACATGAAGCGAATCATCCTTTCCGCCCTCGCGCTGCTGACCGCGACCGCGGCCTCGGCCGAGGAGGTCACGCTGCGCGCGGTCAACGCGTTCCAGGGCGGCACCTATTTCGCCCTGGCCTTCGAGGCCTTCGTCGAGAAGGTGAACGCCGAGGGCAAGGGCATCGTGCAGATCAACCTCGTGGGCGGCCCCGAGGCGATCCCGACCATGGAACAGGGCGCCGCGCTCGCCGCGGGCGTGGTGGACATCGCGCATACCACCGCCGCCTATACCGCCAGCATCGTGCCGGAGGTGCTGGCCTACAATTACAGCACCCTGCCGTTCAGCGAGCTGCGCAAGAACGGCACCGTGGACTACATGAACGAGATCATGGCCGCGAAGAAGCTGATGTATTTCGGCCGCACCGGCGATCTGATCCATTACCACATCTACCTGACGCAGCCCATCGACAAGCCCGACCTGACCGGCATGAAGATCCGCATCGCGCCGATCTTCCGCTCGTTCTTCCAGGCGCTCGGCGCCGATGTGGTGCAGATCGCCCCCGGCGAGGTCTATACCGCGCTGGAGCGCGGCGTGGTCGAGGGCTATGGCTGGCCCTTCCTCGGGATCTTCGACATGGGCTGGCAGGACGTCACCAAGTATCGCGTCGATCCGGGCTTCTACCAGCTCGAACAGGGCATCCAGTTCAATACCGACAGCTGGGCGAAGCTGGATGACGAACAGAAGGCCTTCCTCGAAAAGCAGCGCGACTGGCTGGAAGAGCGGATGGTGCAGGATTCGCTCGATGCGGTCGCGGTCGACCTGAAGCGGCAGGACGAGGCGGGGATCAAGTCGATCACCTTCTCCGAGGAAGACACCGCCGCCTATCTCAAGCTGTCGCAGGACGCGGGATGGGACGGGATCATCGCCGCCTCGCCGGATCACGGGCCGAAGCTGCGCGCCATGATGGCGCCCTGAGCCGAGCGGCACCGGAGATCCCCATGAAGATCTGGGAACTGGTCATGCGGCTGTGCGGCGGAATTTCCGCCGTGCTGATCGCCGCGATGACCCTGCTCGTCTCCTATGACGTGATCGCGCGCAATCTCGGCTTCGGCAGCCTGTCCTGGGTGCTGGAGGTGACCGAATACATGCTGCCCGCGCTGATCTGCGCCAGCGCGCCCTGGCTGATGTTCCGGGGCTCGCATATCCGGCTCGACCTGCTGCGGCTGCTGATCCCGCCCAGCGTGGCCAAGGTCGTGGACAAGCTGACGGCGGCGGTCGCCACGCTGTCCTCGGCGCTGTTCACCTGGTACGCGCTGCAACTGCTGCTGACCTCGAAGGCGGCGGGCAATCTGGTGATCAAGGCGCTGATCTTCCCGGAATGGTGGGTCTATCTGCCGGTGCCCATCGGCTTCGCCCTGCTGACGCTGGAATGCCTGCGCCAGATGTTCATGCCGGCCGAGACCCGGGCGGATCTGGTGTCGTGATGCCCGTGCGCGCAACCCCTGACCTCGAAGGACGCTATTGATGGCCTGGGCCTTCACCCTTGTCGCGCTGTTCGGCAGCCTGACCGTGCTGCTTTTCATCGGCCTCCCGGCGGGCTTTTCCTTCATGGCGCTGAATCTCGTCGGCGCCTGGATCTATTTCGGCGGCGAGGCCGGGCTGATGCAGGCGGTGCGGAACGGCGTCTCCTCCGTCACCAATTTCTCGCTGACGCCGATCCCGTTCTTCCTGCTGATGGGGGAGCTGCTGTTCCATACCGGCGTGGCGATGAAGGCCATCGACGCCTTCGACCGCATCATCCGCTCGGTTCCGGCGCGGCTTTCGGTGGTGGCGGTGGTGGCGGGGACGGTGTTTTCCGCCATTTCCGGCGCGACGGTCGCCACCACCGCGCTGCTCGGCAGCCTGCTGCTGCCCGAGATGCTGAAGCGCGGCTACGACCCGAAACTCGCCATGGGGCCGATCATGGCCATCGGCGCGGTGGACATGCTGATCCCGCCCTCGGCGCTGACGGTGCTGCTGGGCAGTCTCGCGAATATCTCGATCTCGGGGCTGCTGATCGCGGGCGTGGTGCCGGGGGTCCTGCTGGCGGCGATCTTCGTCGCCTACATCATCGTGGTCGCCATCCGCAATCCGGGGCTGGCGCCCGCCGCCGACGACCTGCCGCGCGGCACGTTCTGGGAGACCTGGCGCCCCATGCTGGTCTATGTGCTGCCGCTGCTGGGGATCTTCGGCCTCGTCATCGCCTCGATGACGGCGGGCTGGGCCACGCCCACCGAATCCGCGGCGCTCGGCGCGCTGGCGAGTTTCGTGGTCTGCGCGCTTTACGGCAAGATCACGCTGGCCAATGTCACCCGGTCGCTGATCGGGGCGGCGGCGATCACCGGGACGATCCTGTTCATCATCCTCGGCGCCTCGACCTTCGCGCAGATCCTCGCCTTCTCGGGGGCGGCGAACGGGCTGATCACGGCGGTCCGCGATTCCGGGATGGAGCCCTGGATGGTGCTGACCATGATGATGGTCGTGCTGCTGGTGCTGGGCTGTTTCGTCGATCAGGTCTCGATGATGCTGATGACGCTGCCCTTCTACATGCCGCTGGTGGTGCATTACGGCTGGGATCCGCTGTGGTTCGGCGTGA
The DNA here is from genome assembly GCA_039808305.1 of Gemmobacter sp. GTDB lineage: Bacteria > Pseudomonadota > Alphaproteobacteria > Rhodobacterales > Rhodobacteraceae > Gemmobacter. The sequence goes on from JBDHSR010000009.1 coordinate 9,924, forward strand.
TGTACCTGATCTGCATGCAGCTCGGCCTGCTGACGCCGCCTTTCGGGATGCTGGTCTTCACCATGCGCAGCGTGGCGCCGAACAGCATCGCCACGAAGGACATCTTCCTGGCCGTCACGCCCTATGTGCTGTTCGGGCTGCTGATGCTGGGCCTCGTGGTGCTGATCCCCGGATTGGCGACATGGCTGCCCGTGCTGCTCCTGGGCAAGTAGCGGATGGGCCGGCCGCCGGCACCAGTCACCGGGCGCCCGGATCCGGGCGGGGCCTTCCCCCGCCGGGCCGGGCGCCCCGGCCTCCCCCCTTACCGCCCAAGCGCCGGCCGCGCGGCGGCGGCCAATCACGGAGCACGCCATGCCTGAACGATCGTCCGACCGGCCCGAAGCCGCCTCGCCCGCCGCCTTGCTGGCCGTTCAGGCCCGCCGCTTCGCGGATCACGACCTGTTCGTGCTGCCCGGCGCGGTGGCCGAGCTCTGGCAGTCGGAAAAGCGCGCCTGGACCTATGCCGAGGCCGAGGCCGAGGTCGCGGCCCGCGCCGCCGCCTTCGCCGCCGCCGGCTACGGCCCCGGCCACCGTATCGCGCTGCTGCTGGAGAACCGCCCGCAGCATTTCTTCAACTGGCTGGCGCTGAACCGGCTGGGGGCGAGCGTGGTGCCGGTGAATCCCGATTACACCGCCGACGAGCTGACCTATCTGCTCGATCACAGCGAGGTGGTGCTGGCCATCGTCCTGCCGGGCCGCGCGGCGCAGATGCGCGCCGCCGCCGATCCGCTGGGCGTGCCGGTGCTGGTCGAGGGCGGCACGGACCTGCCCCGCGCCCCGCGCCCCGCCGCCGCCGCGCCCGGGGATACCGGCGCGGCGGAGTGCATCGTGCTCTACACCTCGGGCACCACGGGGCGGCCCAAGGGCTGCCTGTTGTCGAACCGCTATTTCCTGGCCTGGGGCGAGTGGTATGTGGCGCAGGACGGCGTCGTCAGCCTGCGCGAGGGGCAAGAGCGGCTGATGACGCCGCTGCCCGCCTTCCATGTCAACGCCATCGGCAATTCCTTCATCGGCATGCTGACCTCCGGCGGCGCGCAGATCATCGTGGACCGCTTCCACCCGCGCAGCTGGTGGGGCATGGCGGTGGAAACCGGGGCGACCTGCTTCCATTATCTCGGCGTCATGCCGGCGATCCTGCTGAACCTGCCGGAAACCCCGGAAGAGAAGGCCCATGGCTTCCGCTTCGGCATGGGCGGCGGCGTGCATCCCGACCATCACGCCCTGTTCGAGGCGCGGTTCAACGTGCCGCTGGTCGAGGGCTGGGCGATGACCGAGGGCGGCGGCGCGACCATCCTCACCTCCTCCTCCGGGCCGCGCCATGTCGGCACCCGCTGCCTCGGCCGCGCCGACCGCCCCGGCCCGGCGATGGAGATGCGGCTGGTCGACCAGACCGGCGCCCCCGTTCCGCCCGGCACGCCCGGCGAGCTTCTGGTGCGCGCCGCCGGGGACGACCCGAAGCGCGCGCTGTTCTCGGGCTATCTGAAGAACGACAAGGCCACGGCGGAAACCTGGGACGGCGGCTGGCTGCATACCGGCGACGTGGTGGTGGAATGGGAGGACGGCACGCTGCATTTCGTGGAGCGGCTGAAGAACATCATCCGCCGCTCCGGCGAGAATATCGCGGCGATGGAGGTGGAGGCGGCGCTCGGCCCCGATCCGAGGGTGGCGCAGGTGGCGGTGGTGGCGACCTCCGACCCGTTCCGCGAGGAGGAGGTGCTGGCGATCGTCGCGCTGAAGCCGGGCCAGACGGCGGACCGGGCCACCGCGCAGGCGCTGTTCGACCGGGCGGCGCAGAGCCTCGCCTATTTCAAGGTGCCGGGCTACATCGCCTTCGTCGAGGCCCTGCCCACCACCTCGACCCAGAAGATCCGCAAGGCCGATCTCGGGCCGGTGGCGGTGAAGCCGCTGGAGAACGGCGCCTTCGACTTCCGCGACGCCAAGCAGGCGCTGCGTCCCAAGGCCGGATCGGCGCATTGACCGCGGGCCCGGCCGCGGCGATGCGGCGGCCGGGCGCCCGCTTCAGGGCGGGCCATCCTTCCGCCCCGGCGGGGCGGGCGCGAATCCATCGGTGCCATGCTGCGCCGCAGAGCGGATTTCCTGCGTAATTTCTGCGCCGCGGCGTGAAAAATTCCAGAAATTGCCAAGACTTTCCATATGGTTGGCAATAATTCCTTTAAACATGAAAATTCACATGACAAAGCCTGTATCTTGTGGATAGGCTTTCTCTTGCGAGACAGGACACCCGGACCGAACACGCCTCGAGAAGCGCGTCACCGGCAGATCCGCGCCCCAGAATGCAGCTCGTCCTCCAACTGGCCAACACGGGAAATCTCAGATGAAGATCAAGGCACTTCTTTGCACCGGAACCCTGCTTGCCGCCTCGGCCCTCGGCTCGGTGGCCGTCGCGCAGGACATTCCGACCATCCGCGTCGGCTGGACCATGCCGGGCGAGGATTCGAAATACTGGATGATGAAGCGTCCCGAGAAGTTCGAGACGCTGGGCAAGGACTACAACATCGAATGGGTGCAGTTCCAGGGCACCGCGCCGATGGTGCAGGCGATGATCGCCGGCGCGCTGGATTGCTCCACCCAGGGCGCGCTGTCGCTGGCCAACGGCCATCTCCAGGGCGGGCTGGAATCCTATGTCGTGGCCTCGCATCTGGGCACCGCGCCGGGCAGCTTCTCGCCCTATTGGGCGGTGCAGGAGGACAGCGAGATCAAGACCGGCGCCGATCTGAAGGGCAAGACGGTCGGGATCAACGTGCTGGGCTCGGGGCTTTACGGCCAGCTTTTCCTGTTCCTCAAGCAGTCGGGGCTCGACCCCAAGGCCGACATCAAGCTGGTCGAGACCGGCTTTCCGGGCTCGGAGGACGCGCTGCGCTCGGGCCGGGTCGACGCGGCGGTGATGAACCAGCCCTTCGCCGCCAAGGCCGAGGCGGCGGGCGGCATCCGCAGCCTGTTCACCATCAACGACATCACGCCGACCAGCGTGCAGATCTTCGAGGTCTGCTCCAAGGCCTTCGTCGACGCCAACCCGGATGCGGCGCGGCTCTACGTCAAGGACCTGACGCGCGGCATGGACATGGCCATCGCCGACCGCGCCGAGACGATGCAGGTCGCCTCCGAGGTCACCAAGGCGCCGGTGGAGGTGCTGGACACCTTCTATCTGACGCCCGGCAAGGATTTCGAGCGTTCGGCCGGCGCCGCGCTTGATTTCGAGGTGCTCCAGGCGATGCTCGACCTCTATTTCGAGGCCGGGATGATCCCGTCGAAACTGGATGCGGGCGCCTTCCGGCACGCCGACATCGTTGCGCCGCTGAAGTAACCTTCTCCGACCGGAGCCCCCGCCCATGATCGCGATCGAGCGACTCTCGAAGCGCTACCGCACGTCCGCAGGCCGCGAGCATCTGGCCCTGTCGGACATCGACCTGCACATCCCGCGGGGCGAGTTCGTCTCGATCATCGGGCCTTCGGGCTGCGGGAAATCGACGCTGCTCTATATCGTGGGCGGGTTCATTCCCGCCTCCGACGGGGCGGTGAAGGTGAACGGCAAGGCCGTCACCGGACCGGGGCCCGACCGGGGCCCGGTCTTTCAGGAATTCGCGCTGTTCGCCTGGAAGACGGTGCTGGGCAACATCGCCTACGGCCTGCGCCTGCAAGGCAAGTCGAAGGCCGAGGCCGAGGCCCGCGCCCGCGAATTGCTGAAGATGGTCGGGATGGAGCGGTTCGCGGGCTTCTACCCCAAGGAACTGTCGGGCGGCATGAAGCAGCGCGTCGCCATCGCCCGCACCCTCGCCTACAACCCCGAGATCCTGCTGATGGACGAGCCGTTCGGCGCGCTCGACGCGCATGTGCGCACCCATCTGCAACGCGACCTGCTGAAGATCTGGGAAGAGCACCGCAAGACCGTGCTCTTCGTCACCCATTCCGTCGAGGAGGCGGTCTATCTCTCGGATCGGGTCATCGTCATGGCGGCCGGTCCCGGCCGGGTGGCGCAGGACATCAGGATCGAGCTGGACCGCCCGCGCGAACGGGCCGAGCTGATGTTCAACCGCCGCTACCAGGAATACGTCACCCGGATCGAGGGGATGATCGACGCCTTCGAAAGCGCCACCGAATGACCGACGCGGCGAACCGGATCCTTCCGCCGCTGCTGGCGCTGGCCGCGATCCTGCTGATGTGGGAGATGGCGCATCGCGCGCTCGGCCTGTCGGGCCTGCCCTCGCCGCTGGCCGCCTTCGCCGCCCTGCCGGAGCTGCTGTCGGAGAAATCCGCGCTGGCCGACATCGGCCATTCGCTGCGGCGGATGTTCATGGGCTACGCGCTGGCCGGGGCCTTCGGCATCGGCCTCGGCCTCATGATGGGCACCAGCGAGACCGCTTCCCGGCTGCTCAACCCGCTCATCATGATGGTCTATCCGATCCCCAAGGCCGCGCTGATGCCGATCCTGATGATCTGGCTGGGCGTGGGCGAGGCGTCGAAGGTGCTGGTGATCTTCCTCGGCGCCAGCCTGCCGATCATCTACCATAGCTGGCAGGGCGCGAAATCGGTGCAGACCACGGTGATCTGGAGCGCGGCGGCGATGGGCATGGGGCCCGTGGGGCGGCACTTCCGCGTCATCTTCCCCGCCGCCCTGCCCGAGATCTTCATCGGATTGCGCACCGGGCTGATCCTCGCGCTCATCACCATGGTCGTGTCCGAGATCGTCGCCCGGTCGAACGGCATCGGCAACCTGCTGTTCAACTCGATGGACATGGCGCTCTACGACCGGATGTATGGCGCCATCATCATCATCGCCGCCATGGGCTATGCGCTCGACATGGCGTTCGAGCTCATCCGCAAACGCTTCCTGCGCTGGTCCCCGGCGCGCGAGCATATCCAGGTGACCGCAGGATGACCCGCTTCCGACCGATGAACCTGATCGGCGCGATCCCGATCCTCGCCCTGATCCTGATCTGGGCCTGGGCGGCCCAGGCCGGCATCGCGCCGCGCGCGCTGCTGCCCTCGCCGCTGGACGTGGCCCGCCGCGCGACCGAGATGCTGGCGGACCCGGAGTTCCGCGCCAATATCGGCGTGACGCTGTTCCGGCTGGTCGCGGGCTTCGCCATCGGGCTGGCGGTGGGCACGGTGCTGGCGCTGGTCGCCGTCTCCGGCGCCTTCACCCAGACCGTCATCAACGCCTTCGTCCGCATCCTCGCGCCGCTGCCCAAGATCGCGCTTTACCCGGTGATGATCCTGATCCTCGGCTTCGGCCATGAATCGAAGATCGCGCTGGTCGCCATCGAGGCCGCCTTCCCGGTCTATCTGGCGACCTGGCAGGGGATGCGCAATGTCGACGAGAAACTGGTCTGGGCGGCGCGGGCGGCCGGGGCCTCGCGCGCGCATTGCCTGCTGCGGGTGATGCTGCCCGCCGCGGCGCCTTCGGTGCTGACCGGCGCGCGGGTGGCCATGATCATCTCCTGCATCGTGGTCTTCCTGTCCGAGATGATGTCCTCGACCGAGGGGCTCGGCTATGTGCTGATCGACGCCGCGCGCAACTTCCGCACCGTCGACATGTTCGTTCCGATCATCCTGATTTCGGCCCTCGGGCTGATCCTTGGCGCGGTGTTCAACCTCGCCCGCAAGACGCTGCTTGTCGGGTATCCGCAAGCCTGAACACAGAAAAGAGGGAGGAAAACCCATGCGTATCGCTGTTCTTGGTGGCGGGAACGGTTCGCTGGCGGCTGCCGCCGACTTCGCGCTCGCCGGGCATGAGGTGGCGCTGTGGCGGCGCGGCGAGGCCGAGGCGGCCGAGCATCGCCGGCTGGGCAACAGGCTGACGGTCCGCGACGGCAAGGGCACCCACGAGGCGCGGCTGCACGAGGTGACCAGCGATCTGGGCGCGGCGGTGCGCGGCGCGAGCCTGATCCTCTGCCCGGTTCCCGCGCCCTCGCATCCCGACATCGCCGCCCGCCTGGCGCCGCATCTGCGGCCGGGGCAGGTGGTCCATCTGCCGCCCGGCACGCTGGGCACCATGATCTTCGCCCGCGCGGCGCGCGCGGCCGGCACGGCGCGGGGCGTGGCCTTCGCCGAAAGCGGCACGCTGCCCTGGCTGGTGCGCAAGCACGGCTTCAACGAGATGGTGGTCTCGGCCCGCGCCACCCGGCTGCCCACCGGCATCTTCCCGCTGGCGCTGGCGGAGCAGGCGCTGCCGATCCTGCAAGCCGCCTTCCCCGGCGCGATCGAGCCTTGCGGCGACGCGCTGTCGGGCGCGCTGATGAATGCCGGGGCGATCATCCATTCGCCGCTCATCATCATGAACGCGGCGCCGCTGGAGCATTTCCCCGCCTGGGACATCCATAACGAGGGCACCACCCCCGCCGTGCGCCGCGTCACCGACGCGCTGGACGCCGAGCGGATGGCGCTGCGCGAGGCGCTCGGCTATGGCGCGCCGCATTTCCCGCTGGCCGACCATTACGCCAAGGAGGGCGAGGAATGGATGTATGGCCGCGGCTCGCATGACGACCTGACCGATTCCGGCGACTGGCGCGAGAAGATCGTGCTGACCGAACACCGCTACATGATGGAGGATCTGCGCTGCGGCCTGTCGCTGCTGGTCTCGGTCGGCGCGCTGGTCGGGATGCGGGTTCCGGTGGCCGAGGGGCTGATGACGCTGGGCGGCGCGATCTGCGGACAGGATTTCATGGCGACCGGGCGGCCGCTCGCCGCCGTGGGCCTCGGCGATCTGGACCGCGCCGCGCTCCAGAAGCTGCTGGCCGAGGGCTATCCGGCATGAGCGCGGCCATCGCATCGCTGGGGGCGGGCCGCATGGGGCGCGGCATCGCCATCGTCTTCGCCTATGCCGGACACCCCGTCACGCTGATCGACTTCAAGCCCCGCCCGGCGGAGGCTTTCGCGGCCCTCGCCGAGGATGCGCGGGCCGAGATCGCCCAGACCCTGCGCCAGTTGCACGAGTTGGGGCTGTTCGACGATGCCTCGGCCGTCGAGCGCATCGCGGCGCGGGTCTCCGTCGTGCCGAAATCGGCGGCCCCCGAGGCGCTGGCGGCGGCGGATTTCGTCTTCGAGGGCTTCCCCGAGATCCTCGATCTGAAACGCGCGGCGCTGGCCGAGGCCTCCGCCCTCTGCCGCCCGGATACGGTGATCGCCTCGACCACCTCCACCATCCTCGTCGACGATCTGTCGGGCGCCGTCGCGGGGCCGGAGCGGTTCCTGAACGCCCATTGGCTGAACCCGGCCTATCTGGTGCCGCTGGTGGAGCTTTCGCCCGGCCGCGCCACCGATCCCGCCGTGACCGGGCGGCTGAAGGCGCTGCTGGAGGCGGTGGGCAAGGTGCCCGTCACCTGCGCCGCCCTTCCCGGCTATATCGTGCCGCGCCTTCAGACCGTGGCGATGAACGAGGCGGCGCGGCTGGTGCAGGACGGCGCGGCCTCGGTCGAGGACATCGAGAAGGCGGTGAAATACGGCTTCGGCTACCGCTTCTCGGTGCTGGGCCTGCTGGAATTCATCGACTGGGGCGGGGGCGACATCCTCTATCACGCCAGCAACTACCTTGCCGAGGCGATGGGGGATGCCCGCTATGCCGCGCCGCAGGTGGTGCATGACAACATGGCGCAGGGCCGCAACGGGCTGCGCGACGGCGCGGGGTTCCTGGACTATGCGGGGCTGGATGTGGCGGCCTATCGCAAGGCCCGGCTGGGCGCCTTCGTGCAACGGCTGCGCGATCTGGGCCTCGGCCGGCCGCCGGCGGAGCGGGGGTGAACACATGGCGCAGAATCATGTTGACCCATCGCCGAGTTACGGTAACTTTCACGTATCAACGGGCCCGGCGCAGACCGGCCGATACCGACCAGACCAATACCGACCAGACATGCCGGCCAGACGCTCGGGCCCCCCGCCGGGAGGGCCGCTCTCCGCCCATGCGCGGCGAGGGGGCGGGGCTGGGTCGATCGCAGGGAAAGGAGACCGAGGATGAATGCCGCCCAGATCGGAAGCCCGGAACTCGACGCGCTGAAGGCCGAGATCCGCGACCGCCGCGCCGAATTCCATGACCTGCGCCATGTCCCGCCGGACATCGTGCGGCGGTTCCAGCGGATCGGCGTCTATCGCGCCTTCGTGCCGGAACGCTTCGGGGGCGCGGCGCTGTCGCCCGCCGCCTTCTGCCGGCTGATCGAGGACATCTCGACCGCCGACGCCTCGGCCGGCTGGGTGGCGAGCTTCGGCGTCTCGGCCACCTATCTGGCCGCCCTGCCGCCCGAGACCTATGCGAAGATCTACGGCGCCGATCCCGATACGGTCTTCGCCGGCGCGATGTTCCCGCCGCAGGCCGCGACCCGCGTGGCGGGCGGGTTGCAGGTCTCCGGGCGCTGGCCCTATGCCTCGGGGGTGATGGGCGCCTCGCTGGTCGGCGCCGGGATCAAGGTCGAGGGCGAGCAGAGCCCGCTGCCGCGCACCGCCGTCATGCCGCGCGAGCAGGTGACGGTGGACGAGGTCTGGGACACGATCGGCCTGCGCGCCACCGGCAGCCATGACATCGTGATCGACAAGGTGGTGGTGCCCGAGGACTGGACCTTCATCCGGGGCGGCACGCCGCAGATGGACGATCCGATCTTCCGCTATCCCGCCATGGCGCTCGCCGCGCAGGTGCTGGCGGCGGTGGCGCTGGGGGCGGCGCGCGCCGGTCTCGACTGGCTGCGCGAGGACGCGCTGCGCCGCGTCTCGATCACCGGCGCGCCGAGCCCCGCCGCCCGCGCCTATGTCCAGATCGAATATGCGCGGGCCGAGGGCCTGCTGATGGGCGCCCGCGCCGCCTTCTACGACGCGATGGAAACCGCCTGGGAGCAGATGCAGAGCCGGGGCGAGGTGGACCGCGACACCCATATCCGGCTGCGCCACACCTCCTCCATGGCCGCGAAGGACGGGGCCGAGGCGGCGCGGCTGGCCTTCGTGCTGGGCGGATCCGAGGCGACGCTGACCGGCCATCCGCTCGGCCGTTTCATGCTCGATGCCGCCTGCGTGGCGCAACATGCCTTCATCGGCGCGGGAAGCTGGCAGGGCGCGGGGGCCGCGCTCTTCGCCCAGCCCACCCCGCCCGGCTATCCGTGACCCAGGAAAACAGGAGACATCCATGTCCGAACCGACCCCGATCCGCACCCTGCTGTGCTTTTCCATGCAACCCGCCTTCTTCGACCTGCCGTTCAACCGGATCGGCCCGGTCTGGCAGGCCACGCAATCGCTGATGACCGGCGTGGCGAAACTGCCGGGCGTGTCCGTCATCGGCACGCTGGACGACGATCAGACCATGGTCGGCATGTCGAACGGCACGCCCGCCACCTGGTATATCCTGGCCGATTTCCCCGACCGCCAGTCGGTCATCGCGGCCTGCAACCTGCTGCGCACCATCGTCGTCAGCGACGAGGACCACCGCCTGTGGAAATACATGCGGGTCGAGGCGCGGATGGGCCGGGCGCTGACCATCCCGGATCTTTGAGCATGGCGGCCCGGACAGGTGATGCGATGACAGAGCGACAGATGCAGACGGCGGTGGTGACCGGCGCCGGGCGCGGCTTCGGCGCGGCGGCGGCGCGGGCGCTGCACGCGGCGGGGTTCCGCGTGGTGATCACCGATCTGGCGGAGGCCGAGGCGGGCGCGCTCGCCGCCGCGCTGGATCCGGGCGGCGGGACGGCGGCGGCCATGGCGCTCGACGTCGCGCGGCCCGGCGATTTCCAGCGCGTGCTGGACGAATGCGTGGCCCGCTGGGGATCGGTCGAGGTGCTGGTCAACAACGCCGCGCGGACCGAGGCGCGGCCGGTGCTGGAGATCGACCCCGAGGATTTCAACGCCATCCTCGCCGTCAATGCCGGCGGCACCTTCGCGGGGTCGCAGATCTTCGGCCGCCATTTCAAGGCGCGGGGCTATGGGCGGATCGTCAACATGGCCTCGCTGGCCGGGCAGAACGGCGGCACCGCCACCGGGGCGCATTACGCGGCCTCGAAAGGCGCGATCCTGACGCTGACCAAGGTCTTCGCCCGCGATCTCGCGCCCTTCGGCGTGACCTGCAACTGCATCGCGCCGGGGCCGATGGATACGCCCATGGTCCATTCCGTCGTCCCGCCCGAGAAGATGCCGGCCATGCTGGCCAATATCCCGGTGGGCCATCTGGGCGATCCGGCCTTCGTCGCGGGGCTGGTGGCGCTGCTGGCCGGGCCCGGCGCGGGCTTCGTCACCGGCGCCTGCTGGGATGTCAATGGCGGGCTGTTCATGCGATGAGCCGCTCCGCCCCTCTCCCGCAGACGCCCGGCCCGGAGGCGCTGACCTTCCGCGAGGGCATGAGCCGCCTCGGCGCGGCGGTCAACCTCGTCACCACCGACGGCCCGGCGGGGCGCCACGGGCTGACCGTCTCGGCGGTCTGCTCGGTCACCGACAGCCCGCCCTTGCTGATGGTCTGCATCAACCGGGGGGCCTTCGCGCATGACTTCTTCCTGGAGAACGGCGTCCTGGCGGTGAACGTGCTGCATGACGCGCATCGGGATCTCTCGAAACGCTTCGCCCGCTGGACCGGCGAGGACCGCTTCGCCGGCGCCTCCTGGACGCGGGCGGCCACCGGCGCCCCCTGCCTGGCCGACGCCACCGCCAGCTTCGACTGCCGCATCGCCGAGACGCTGCCGCGCGGCAGCCATTCGGTGCTGTTCTGCGAGGTGCTGGCCACCCGGCTTGCCGAAGGCGCGCCCGCCGGGCTGATCTGGTTCAGCCGCGCCTTCCACCCGGTCGGCCCCGTCTGAAATGGCTTTCTGACGGGGCGGCCCGACCGGCCGGTCAGATGTCGTTCAGCCGGCCGAAGACCTTTTCGAGGATGCCGTTCAGCGCCACCAGCTCCTCCTGGCTGATATTGACGAAAGAGGCGGTCAGGATCTTTTCCGCCTCGACCATGGCGATGCGGCGCATCCGGTCGCCCTTGGGCGTCAGCGTGACCTCGGTCACCCGCCCGTCGCCGGGGCGCACGCGGGTCGAGACCAGATCGTCGAGGATCATCCGCTGCACCACCTTGGTCGCGGTGTTCAGCTTGATCACCGCGAAATCGGCGATCTCCGAGACGCTGAGGTAATGCTCCTCGTAAAGCGACATCAGCACCCGCCAGCGCGGCATGTCGAGCCCGATGGGCTTCATCCGGCGTTCCAGCACCTGCACATAGCGGGCATTCACGCGCGAGATCCAGTAGAATGGCCAGTTCTCCTTCATCTTGCTCAACTGTCCGGCCCGGGTTTCGGGGCCGTCAAGCTCGAAGAACGGGGATGTGACCTGGCTCGACATGGATGCACCGGACTGGACTTGCGACTGGCCCTCCGCTTTTAGGCCATTCCGCCGGTGACGCAACCCGGCAGCGTCCGGAGGGCGGCCCTGGTCCGGCGGGAACCCCGGCTTGACGGAATGGCGCTTTGCGTGGACTCTGTGCCGATCCGCCAGAATCCAAGCAAGGAGCGTCCGGTGTCGGAGCTGAGCGCGCTTTACCGGCACTGCGTCTTCCGGTCGCGCGAAAGGATGGAATCGCATGCGCTGGTGGCGACCGAGCTGTCGGACCATCACCTGCGCTGGCAGACCGGCCGGGTGGATACCCGGCTCTACAAGTTCGACACGCCGCGCCTGTCGCTCTATTCGCTGCGCTACGGGCCGGAGGTCGGGATATTTCCCACGCTCTACGACCGCTTCTCGCTGGTGCATTTCTCGCTCTCGGGCGGGATCGAGGTCGAGGCCGACGGGGTGCAGCGGCAGGTGCCGCAGGGCAGGGCGGTCATCAGCACGCCGCGGCGCAATGTCCGCCTGCGCTGGTCGGAGGCCAGCGAGCAGCTGATCCTGCGCGTGCCGCATCCGCTGCTGGAGCAGACCGCGCGCCAGATGGGGCGGCCGGAGCTCCATGCGGGGTTTCACGGCGATCCGGGCCGGATGATGCGCCCCGAGGCGGTGGGGGCGTGGAGAACCCAGTTGCAATCCTTCGTCGCGCTGGAAGGGGCGCGGCACCGGAACCCGGCCTTCGACCCTTGGCTGTCGCATATGGAACAGGGTCTCGCGATGTTCCTGCTGTTGCAGGGCGCCGCCCCGGCGGCCGAGACCGGGACGGACGGCCTGCCCGGCGGCGGCCCCCGGAAGCGGCGGCTCGACCGGCTGCATGATTATGCCATGGCCCATCTCGGCCAGCCGGTGACGCTGGCCGATCTGGCCCGCGCCGCCGCGCTGTCGGAACGGCAGCTCAACGCGCTCTGCCATGCCGAGCTGGGGCGGCCCCCGATGGTCTGGCTGCGGGAGATGCGGCTGGATGCCGTGCGCGCGGCGCTGATCGCCGATCCGGGGCAGGATCTGGCGGATCTCGCCATGCTGCACGGTTTCTTCCATCTCGGCCGCTTCTCGGCCTTTTACCGCGCGCGGTTCGGCGAGCTGCCCAGCCAGACCCGCAGGACCGCAAGAAACGGATAGCGGCCCGGCATATCCCGCCGGCAGCGGATAGACGGCGCCCCGGGGCGCGTCCTAGCCTTCGGGGATGCGGGATCGCTCCCGCCGCCCCATCGGGGCCAAGCCAGAAAATCCAGCAGGAGAGACCGGATGACCGACCAGTCCGCCGCCAGGGCGAGCCTGTCCGCGCGCTATGGCGCCTTCATCGACAATACCTTCCAGCCGGTGACCGGGGCGACCTTCCCGGCGACGGTGGCCGCCACCGGCGAGCCGCTGGCCGAGATCGCCCGCTGCGGCGCGGCCGAGATCGACGCCGCCGTCGCCTCGGCCAGGGCGGCCTTTCCCGGCTGGCGCGCGAAAACCCCCGAGGAGCGCGCCGCCTGCCTGACCCGGCTGGCCGACGCCATCGAACGCGAGACGCCGCGGCTGATGATGATCGACACGCTCGACATCGGCCGGGGGCTGTGGGAGACCGGCATCGACCATGCCATCGCGGTGCAGCAATACCGCTACTTCGCCGCCGCCGCCCTGACGCATGAGGGCTGGGGCCGCCCGATCCCCGACGGCTACCTGATCGCCAAGCGCGAGCCCTATGGCGTCTGCGGCCAGATCATCCCGTGGAACGTGCCCGCCATCATGGCGGCCTTCAAGATCGCCCCCGCCGTCGCCGCCGGCAATACCGTGGTGCTGAAGCCCGACGAACATGCCAGCCTTTCCACGCTGGAACTCGGCAAGCTGATCGCCGAGATCTTCCCGCCGGGCGTCATCAACATCGTCCCCGGCCTGGGCGAGGAGGCGGGCGCGGCGCTGACCGCGCATCCCGACGTGGCGAAGCTCGCCTTCACCGGCAGCGGCGAGGTCGGGCGTCTGGTCTCGCTGGCGGGCGCCAACCGGCTGGTGCCGGTCTCGCTGGAACTGGGCGGGAAAAGCCCGAACATCGTGTTCCCCGATGTGGCGCCCGCCGACATCGACGCCATCGTCGACAACGTGACCTTCGCCGCGATGTATTGCAACGGCCAGTCCTGCCTCGCCGGGACGCGGCTTTTCCTGCATGACGCGATCTACGACGACTTCATGTCCCGCCTGACCGCCAGCATGCAACGCATCAAGGTGGCCGATCCGACGAACCCCTTCCCGCTGCTGGGCTGCGTGGTGTCGGAAAGGCAGGGCCGCCGGGTGCAATCCTATATCGACATCGGCAAGGAACAGGCCAGCCTCGTGACCGGCGGCAACCGCGCCGAGGTGGCGGGCTGCGGCGCGGGCTGGTTCTTCGAGCCCACGGTGTTCGAGACGACGAACGACTCGCGCATCGCGCAGGAGGAGATCTTCGGCCCCGTCCTGTCGGTCATCCGCTGGAACGACCATGACCGGATGATCCATGACGCGAACAATGTCCGCTACGGCCTCGCCTCGGGGATCTACACCAACGACCTGAAGGCGGCGTGGGAGACGGCGGACCGGCTTCAGGCCGGCAATGTCTGGATCAACAATTACTTCAACCTCGCCGCCGGCTCGCCCTTCGGCGGCTTCAAGGAAAGCGGCATCGGCAGCGAGTTCTGCCACGAGACGCTGAACATGTACACGCATCTGAAAGCGGTGACGGTCCAGACCGGGGTGAAGCCCGCCTGGTTCGCGCCCAAGCCCTGAGGGAGGGAAAAGCCATGAGGATCACAGCCGCCGTCATGCGGGAAAAGGGCGGGACATTCTCGCTGGAAGAGATCGAGCTGGACGAGCCGCGCGAGGACGAGGTGCTGGTGCGCATGGTGGCCACCGGCATCTGCCACACCGACACATTGCCGCGCGACCAGGTGGTGCCGGCGCCGTTCCCCGCCGTCTACGGCCACGAGGGCGCCGGGATCGTCGAGAGGGTGGGCGCCAAGGTCACCAAGCTGCGGCCCGGCGACCATGTGGTGATGAGCTGCCATTATTGCGGCGCCTGCGACACCTGCAAGACCGGCCAGCCGATGTATTGCCGCGACTTCTTCAAGGCGAATTTCGGCTTCGCCCGGATGGACGGCGCCCCCACGATGCACAAGGGGCCGGAGGTGATCCATGGCGGCTTCTTCGGGCAATCCTCCTTCGCCACCCATGCGCTCGGCAACGAGCGGTCGGTGGTGAAGGTCTCGAAGGACGTGCCGCTGGAGCTGCTCGGCCCGCTGGGCTGCGGGGTGCAGACCGGGGCGGGGGCGGTGATCAACTCGCTGCATCCTTCGGCCGGGGATTCCATCGTGATCTACGGCGCGGGGTCGGTCGGCCTGTCGGCGGTGCTGGCGGCGGTGGTGACGGGCTGCGCCACCATCGTCAGCGTCGATCTGAACGACGGGCGGCTGGCCTTGGCGAAGGAGCTGGGCGCGACCCATACCGTCAACCCGACCCGCGAGGATCCGGTCGAGGCGGTGAAGGCGCTGACCGGCGGCCTCGGCGCGAAATTCGCGCTGGAGACCTCGGGCAATCTCAAGGCGCTGCGGCAGGCGGTGGATTCGATCCGCATCATGGGCGAATGCGGCATGATCGGCGCCCCGGCCTTCGGATCGGAAATCCCGCTCGACACCTGGGGCCTGCTGCTGGGCCGCAAGGTGCGCGGCATCTGCGAGGGCGACGCGGTGCCCGACCTGTTCATCCCGAGCCTGGTGGAGCTTTACCGGCAGGGCCGTTTCCCCTTCGACAAGCTGGTGACCTTCTACGATTTCGACCGGATCAACGAGGCGGTCGAGGACAGCGAGAAGGGCCGCGCCGTCAAGGCGGTGCTGCGCTTCGCCTAGACAGGCGGCGCCCGTCGGAGGGATCGGCCTTCGGCGGGCGCCGGCCCGCCGCATGGTGGCGGCCCTCGGTCTCTGCGCCGGCACTCGGGAAAACCGGCCCAGGGATCAGCCGCCGCGCGCACCCGCGGTCGCGGGCGCGGATCGGGCACCCACCCGGAACAGGGGAAGGGGAGCCGGTCCCGGTCCATGATGGGCCTGACCAACCGGACCGAGGCCGACGGCATGGCGGTGGCCCGGATCTCGGCCTTCGTGGCCGGGGTGACGGGTCCGATCCTGTCGGGTGCCTCTTGGCCGACGACGGCCTGTTCCGCTGGCTGGATCAGGCCCACCGGACGCAGGCCATCATGCTGGAACCTACGGCCGCCGCCAGCTTCGCCGGGCCGGAATTCGTGGGGACCGGCGAGCAGGGCCGCGCCTGCCTCGCCGCCCATGGGCTCACTGGGGCGGATCAGCTCGCGGGGCGGCCTTCGCGCCTGCTTTCGGCCTCCGGTCCGGCCGCCGCGACGAAGCGCCAGTTCCGGCGCGGGCCGGCCATGACATTGAGGTAGTAGAGCTCGGATCCCGGCGGTGTCCCGCAGGGATGGTGGCCGCGCGGCACCAGCACCACATCGCCATCCGCCACGGCGATCAGTTCGTCCAGGCTGCCGTCGTCGGTATAGACCCGCTGGATCGCCCAGCCGCCGGGCGGGTTGATCCGGTGATAATAGGTCTCCTCCAGATAGGTGATGCGGGGGAAATCGTCCTCGTCGTGACGGTGGCTCGGATAGCTCGACCAGTTGCCGGCGGGGGTGAAGACCTCGGTCACCAGCAGGCTGTCGCAGACATCCTCGGCCTCCATCGCGATGTTGTTGATCCAGCGGGTGTTGCCGCCCTCGCCCCGGCGCGTCAGGGCGATGCCTTCGGGGCCGATGCGCCGCGCCGGGTGGCCGCCCTTGCCGGGGGCGGCGCAGACCGCGATCACGCAATCGGTTTCGGCCCGGGCCCGCCATTCGCTGCCATCCGGCAGATAGAGGCAATGCGGCGCCGTCCTCTCGAAGACATCCATCCGCGCGCCGAGGAGGCCCCAGTCCCGGCCGGCGGCGGCGATCCGGGCCTTGCCCTCGACCATGACGAGGATCACCTCGTTGCCGCCGGTCGCCTCGGCGGCGGTCTCGCCCGGGCGCAGGCGATAGAGCGAAAAGCCGACATGGCGCCAGCCGGCCGATTGCGCCGTGATCTCGTGCACCTTGCCCGTGCGGCCGAAGGGTTTTCTCAGCAGTTCCGGCATCATTCGCCTTTCCCGGCAGGATAGGTCAGCAACAGTTCCCAGGCGGCGAGGGCGCCGGTTCCGAG